>JACRBM010000076.1 GCA_016219275.1 Chloroflexota bacterium | reverse complement strand
TTCGCTACGGGGCTATAGTACGCGGGCGAATTTCGCGTCCACGTAGGCAATTGTCCCGAATGCAATGAGGGATGGACGCCCGGCGGAACGCCCACCAAAGGCGATTTCAATCGCCCCTGTCGGTCGCCATGCTACACTGTCCTTTTTTCATGCGATAACCCGCATACGACTTGCGAGTTGAAATGACGGATCGGTTCAAACAATAGGTTTCTTCCGACCCGCCAAGTAAAAGACTAGATCGAGGACGATCAGCATGCCTGCACTGAACGAATAACGCCACACCCTCAATGACTCGATGGCGCACGACCAAACCCGCGCCACACGTTTGACATCTCCACCCATTGTCCATCCAAATGTAAACGCGCGACAAGATGCTAGAGAGGAGGCGCTCCGCACAGAACGAATCCTGCCTTGTCCATTTCCAGACCTTCAAAAATCAGAAAAGGAGAGAGAGATGTTTCGCAACCGTTTGATGCTTGTTTTGCTCGTCGTGGTCTTTTCGATCATTGTGGCGGCATGCGCGCCCGCGCCAACGGCTACCCCGGTTCCAACCGCCGCGCCGAAACCCACGGATGCACCCAAGCCAACCGCCGTGCCAGCAACTGCCGTGCCAGCAACTGCCGCGCCGAAGCCAACCGAAGCGCCGAAACCGACCGAAGCGCCCAAGCCAACGACGGTACCCACGGCAGTACCTGCCGCGAGTGGTGCCGTTCCGCCAACCAAGGGCGGCTATCCCAACAAACCGCTTGAAATTGTTGCGCCGGCGGGCGCGGGTGGTGGCTGGGATACGCTCGCGCGTACCGTCCAACGCGCGGTAGAAACGGAAAAACTGTATTCGCAGCCGACGACGGTCGTCAATAAAGTCGGCGGCGGTGGCGCAGTCGGTCTCGCCTACATTTTCACCAAAAAAGCCGACGACTATGAATTGGTCGTGTACTCGCCGCCGCTCATCATCAATACGCTCAACAAGACTTTCGAGAACAACTACAAAGAATTGACCCCGCTCGCGAAATTGATCACCGACTATCAGGTGATTTTGGTCAAGGCGGATTCGCCGTACAAGACGATGGAAGATTTGATGGCGGCGTTGAAGAAGGATCCGGGCGCGGTCAAATTCGCCGGCGCATCTTCGCCCGGAAGTATGGATCACCTTGCCATCGCCAAGTTGGCGAAAACCGCTGGAATTGATCCGAACAAATTGTCGTACATCGCGTTCAACGATGTCGGTTCCGGTTTGACCGCGCTCCTGGGCGGCAATGTCGCTTTCATGTCCACCGGTGTTGGCGAAGCGATCCCCCAGGTCGAAGCCAAGACCGTGCGCGCGCTCGGAGTGTCTTCGGCGGCGCGGCGCGGCGGCGTGATGAAAGACGTACCGACGTGGAAGGAAGCCGGCTTTAACACGACGTACGAAGTGTGGCGCGGCATCTTTGGCGTGCCAGGTATGTCCGCCGACGCCAAGGCATGGTGGGGTGAGACGCTCAAGCGAATGGCGACCACCAAGACCTGGAAAGATTCGCTCGACAAATTGCAGTGGGTGGATGCCTTCACGGACGGCGATACGTTCGCCAAATTCCTGACCGAGGAAGAAGTATCCTACAAAGAGTTGATGCTCGCGACCGGGTTCATCAAGTAAGCGTGTGATTTCTGTAGGGGCGACATCATGTCGCCCCTACTTGGAGTGAATCAATGAAAGAAGAGCGTATCGCGAGTGTGGCGTTATTGCTGATTGCCGTCACGTATCTCGGCATGGCATTCTTTACGATTGGCGTTCCCGCGTCCAGGCAATCGCTCGGTCCCGAGGCGTTCCCCAAAGCGATTGGGATATTGATGATCATCCTTTCCGCGTTGTACATGATGCAATCATTTCGTGGCGTGAGCAAGGAAGACGAAGCGCGCGCCGCCGCCATTGGCGCGGATGAAAAATTGAGCAGTTATGTGGATTTTAAAACCGTGGGGATCATGCTGGGATTGATGCTGGTGTATGCCTTCATCTTCGAGCGGTTGGGCTATCCCATTTCCACATTCCTGGTATTTATGGCGGGAGTTCTTGTCCTCGACCGCCGTCACCTTGTCCGCGATACCCTCGTTGCCGCGTGCGTCAGCTTCGGACTCTACTTTGCCTTCAGCTATCTATTGCGGGTCCAGTTACCCGCCGGTCCGCTCGCCTGGTTGGGCTGGTGATACGGGATGATGGATTGAGAGGAAGGTCACTGTGAATTTTTTCGATAATCTGGCAATGGGATTTGGCGTCGCCGTCACACCGATGAACCTGGTGCTCGCCTTTGTTGGCGTGTTCCTCGGCACGATTATCGGCGTGTTGCCCGGCATCGGTCCCATGACCGGCATCGCGTTGCTAATTCCGATCACGTTCGGACTCACACCGACCTCCGCGATCATCTTGATGGCGGGCATCTATTACGGCGCGATGTACGGCGGCTCGACCACTTCGATTTTAGTGAACGCGCCCGGCGAATCGTCATCGGTGGTGACTTGCTTCGACGGCTACCAGATGGCGAAGAAGGGTCGCGCGGGTCCCGCGCTTGCCGCCGCCGCCATCGGCTCATTCATCGCCGGGACGTTTGCGACCTTGATGTTGATGCTCGTGGGACCCTGGGTCGCCGGGTTCGCGCTAAACTTTGGTCCTCCCGAATATTTTTCGTTGATGTTTGCCGGCTTGACGGTGGTGACGAGTCTCGCCGGGCGTTCGCTCGTCAAGGCGCTACTCTCGACTACGATCGGTCTCGCGATTGCGACCATCGGCATTGACTTGCAGAGCGGTGTGGCGCGGTACACCTTCAAAAATCCCGAACTCTTGGATGGTCTCGAATTTTTGGTGGTGGCGATTGGTTTGTTCGCCTTGTCCGAAGTCATCGTCAATTTGTCTAATATGCGTCAAGCCGTGCAGGAACGCTTGAGTATCAAGGGCGGCTTGTGGCTAACGAAAGAGGATTGGAAGCGTGCGACCCCGGCATTTATTCGCGGCACGCTGTCCGGCTTTTTCGTCGGCGGCATCGCGGGCGCGGGCGCGGCGGTTGCGAGTTTCGTCTCGTACGGTTTGGAAAAGAAAATGTCCAAGCACAAAGACGAACTAGGCGAGGGCGCGATTGAAGGCGTCGCGGGTCCTGAAGCGGCGAACAACGCCGCGGCGGGCGGCGCGATGATCCACCTGCTCTGCCTCGGCATCCCAGGGAGTGGCACGACCGCGATCATGCTCGGCGCATTGTTGATGATCGGTTTGCAGCCGGGTCCGTTGCTGTTTCAGCAGAACCCCCAATTCGTTTGGGGCTTGATCGCGAGTATGTACATCGGCAACGTCATGCTTCTCGTGCTCAATCTACCCTTAGTTGGAATGTGGGTCAAGATTCTCGACATCCCACTCTACTTGTTGATGGTGTTCATTATCTTATTCTCGTTCCTCGGCGTGTACACGATGAACAACAGCGTCCAGGATTTGTTCTTGATGGTCGGCTTTGGCGTGATCGGCTATCTTTTGCGCCGACTCGATATTCCAGCCGCGCCGATCATTCTCGGTATGGTGTTGGGCGATTTGATGGAACAAGCCATGCGTCAATCGCTGATGATCTCCGATGGCAGTCTGGCGATTTTTGTCACGCGTCCGATCTCCTTGTTCTTGTTGTTGCTCGCGGTCGTTTCGATCACGAATCCGTACTGGAAGTACATCGGCATTGGCTTGAACAAACTGCTCAAACGGAATGCAACGCCGGCGTAGACATTCACGGGGCGACCGTCTGGTCGCCCCGTTCGTTGCCCAAGTAACTTGCTATCGAATTTTTTCTTCACGAATGAGATTGAACCATGGATAGAGGCGCGCTAACAAAATCAGAGCCGTGCGCGTGGCACACGGCGATCACGACCACCGACGACGCGAGCACCTGGTTTCGCGGCTACGACGTCACGGAACTGATGATGCACTATTCGTTTGCGGATGTGGTCTTTCTTTTGCATCAAGGCGAATTGCCCTCGCCGGTCGTGCAACGATTGCTTAATGCCATTCTGGTTGCGGGCGCAGACCACGGTGTGGACTCGCCGTCCGCGCTCGCGGCGCGCACCGTCGCCAGCGGCAACCGGCGCAGTCTCGAAGCGGCGCTTGCCGCCGGCGTACTTGCCATCGGCGACGCGCACGGCGGCGCGGGCGCGGAATGTATGGAAATGATCGCGCACGGCGTGGCGCTGGCGCAGCGCGAGACCCTGTCCATCGAAGACGCCGCCGCGCGCATCGTCGCGGAAGTCAAACTGTCCGGGCGACGGTTGCCGGGATTGGGCTTGCGCGCGCAAAAAACCGAAGCGCGCGCGGCGACGCTGTTTCGCATGGCGGTGGAGGCGCGCGTAGCAAGCAACGGTGTCACCTTTATGCGCGCGCTCGAACGTCAAGCGCGCGAGCATATCGCGTATTTGCCGATCAATGTGGACGGCGCGATGGCAGCCGTACTCTACGACCTGGGATTTCCGCCGCCCTTTGCCAAAACGATTTTCATCATCGCGCACGTCGCCGGGTTGAGCGCGCAGGTGATGGAAGAGTACACGCGCGAGCAACCTTTGCGAGTCCGCATCCCCGTTGAGTACGATGGACCCAAGCCGCGCGCCGTCCCGAAATGATTTGGCAAGCGCATGATTTTGATATAGTATAGACGCGGTGCTGTCATGGAACGACTTGATTTCCTCCACTCGGTTAGCCGGCTTGCAACAGTCAAGGACATCCTCGCGTGCGTGTTGGCGGTTCTCATCGCGACGAGTTGCGCGCCCGTCCCGGTTGTTCAACCGACCCAACGCGCGGTCACAACCGCCACGCGCGAAGGTCCCAAAGTAATTCCCTTTTTCACGACCGAATCCGACCCCGAACAGATCGCCCTCTTGCAAGAGTTGATCACCGAATACCAACGCCTCAACCCCAATGTCGAAGTAGATATCGTGATTGCCTCGCCTACCTCGCGCGGTCGTCGGTTGTTGACGGCGCTCGCCTCGGGCGCTGACCTGGGTATTTTCGAAATCGAGCCGACGCTGATGCTCAATTGGGTTAACGCCGGTTACGTCTTGCCGTTGGACGACCTGGTGCGCGATATTGGCGAAAGCGATTTTGCCGAAGGCAGTTTGTTTCGCCACAATGGTCACGCCTACGCGTTGCCCTACGCGGTGAGCGTGTACGGGTTGTGGGTGCGCACGGACTTGTTGCAGGCGGCGGGATTGCCTGTGCCGCAAAGTTACGCCGAGGTTCTCACCGCTGCCAAGCGGTTGACGCGCGGCGGAGTTTACGGCATCGCTTTGCCCGGCGGACAAAATATTGCGACCTTGAATTACTTTTCCATTTTTCTCTGGCAAAACGGCGGCGACTATTTCAGTTGCGACGGCAAGATCGAGTTCGACAAACCTGCCGCGCTCGAAGCGATCCAGCGGTGGAAAGCGATGAGCCAATACGCGCCGCCTAGTTTTACGACCTGGGATTATCGCGAGCAGATTGACGCGTACCTCAAAGGTCAGGTCGCGATGACGATCTATGCCGGACGCTTGGGCGTGCAATTGGAGGAAACGAATCCCAAGTTGGCGGATCGCACGACCGTCGTGTTTCCTCCCTGGGGACCGGTCAAGGTGACGCTCGGCGTGTGGAGCCGCTTTGCCATCGCCGCCGGCACACGCTATCAAAAAGAGGCGAAGGATTTTTTGCGTTGGCTGGCGAGCGGAGAACGTTTGCGTCGCTACGATATGGCGCTCCCCGGACACATGATTCCGCCTTTGCGCTCGGTGCGCGCGATGCCGCTGGATTCGACCTCGCGTTACGTGCAACGCCATCGCGATTGGGTTCAAGCATTCTACGATTGGATTCCTTTCACCAACCACCCGGCGATGAATATGGGATCGGTTCGCAACGGTCGTTTTGAACGCGCCGAAAGCGTACCGCCGTGGGCGCAGGAGATTTTTGGCACGCCCGGCATCATTGATACGATGCTTCAAGAAATCAGTCTCAAAGGCAGAGGCACGGAAGAAGCCTGGCAAGACGCGGTCCGCAAGATGGAGCAGAGCACCCGCGCGTGGCAAACGTCTCATCCGAGTTGGACTCCCGCGAAATGTGCGACGCCGTAGTACCGTCAACCGAAATGTTTGTGCAAAAGGCAAAGAATTTTGGACGCGGCTGAACGCGGACAAACGCAGATAAAAATTTCATCCGCGTACATCCGCGTTTGTCCGCGTCCAATTTGTCTTGTTTGGCTTCGGCATGTTCGATTACGATTTTGACGTTTGCGGCGGCTGTGCTATAATCGGCGCTAGAAATTTGCCTTGCTCCGCAATGATGCGGCTTGTGCATCTGAAGGAGAATTTTAGTGGTAGGTAAATTTCCAATACTCGCTCCGCGCGTAACCGATTCACGGCATCAGGACGCGCGGAGAAACAATTTAAATCCGGACGAGTGTGTCCAACACCTATGGCTTGACGCGGAGTGCGTCGGCGATAGGTGTTTTTGTTTTCTCGATCACACAAAGGATTGATTCGTTATGCCGATTCATTGCTTCGTCGTCACCCCGCGCGACCCGCGTGATCCGCGCGCGGCGAGCTTGCTCGCCGACGCGCACGCGTTGGGGTTTACGCGCCTCGCGCGGATCGAGGTGCACGATCTTTATTTCGTCCAGGGCGACCTGAGCCAACGCGATCTACAACGCCTCGCGACCGAATTGTTGAGCGATTCCATCGCGCAGACGTGGCGCTTGCGCGGCGAACAACCTGACGACGACAGCGTCATCGAACGCGCCTTGCGCCCCGGCGTCACCGATCCGGTCGCGGAGCAAATCGGGCGCGCCGCGCATGAACTGGGAATTGTCGGCGTAGAACGCGCGGCGACCGGGCAACGTTTCGTCGTGCGCAGCGCGCACTTGCTCGACCAATCGGAATTGCACGCGCTCGCGCGATCCTTGCTCGTCAACCCGGTGATTCATCACTATGCGCTCGGCGCGATCCAAGCCGCGTTTCCGCAAGACGCGCACGCATCGTCCCAGGTTGAAATTCTGCCGGTGTGCGAACTCACGGACGATGAACTGCTCGCGCTCTCGCGCGACCGCCGCGCCGCGCTCGACCTCAACGAGATGCGCGCGATTCAAAATTATTTTCGCGCCGCCGGTCGCGAGCCAAGCGATGTCGAATTCGAGATGATCGCGCAAACGTGGAGCGAGCACTGCGGACACAAGACGTTTCGGGCAAAGATAGAAATTGGGAATTGGAAATTGGAGGTTGGAGAAATTGATCCAACTTCCAATTTCCAATTTCCAATTTCCAATTTCCAGATTGATGGGATACTAAAAACGTACATCCGTGCGGCGACAGAGGAGATCGCCGCGCCCTGGGTGCGTTCGGCGTTTGTGGACAATGCCGGCATCATTGATTTCGACGATGAGTACGAAATCTCGTTCAAGGTCGAGACGCATAATCATCCCTCGGCGATTGAGCCGTTTGGCGGCGCAAACACCGGCACGGGCGGCGTCATCCGCGATGTCCTGGGTGTGTCAGCGAAACCGATTGCCGCGACGGATGTACTGTGTTTTGGTCCGCAAGACCTCGACCCGGCAAAATTGCCGGAAGGCGTCCTGCACCCGCGTCGCATTCGTTCCGGCGTCGTCGCGGGGATTCAGGACTACGGCAACAAGATCGGCATCCCAACGGTGAACGGCGCGATCATTTACGACGAAGGATTCACCGCAAACCCGCTCGTCTTTTGCGGTTGCGTCGGCATCGCGCCCAAAAATAGTCATCCACGCGAACCACGCGCCGGAGATCGCGTCATCGTCCTGGGTGGGCGCACTGGGCGCGATGGCTTGCGCGGCGCGACGTTTTCCTCGATGACGATGGACGCGCAAACGGGCGAGGTCGCCGGCGCGTCGGTGCAGATCGGCGACCCGATCACGGAGAAGGGATTGATCGAAGTGCTTGTCCGCGCACGCGACGCAAAACTCTACCACGCGATCACCGATTGCGGCGCGGGCGGTCTCTCGTCCGCGGTCGGTGAGATGGCAAAGGACATTGGCGCGGACGTTGACCTCAAGCAAGTGCGGTTGAAATACCCTGGTCTCGCGCCCTGGGAAATTTGGTTGTCCGAAGCGCAAGAGCGCATGGTCGTCGCCGTGCCGGAATTAAATAAAATTGATTTACAAAAATTATGCGGCACCTTTGATGTGGAACTGACCGACATTGGCGCGTTCACCGATACGGGACACATCGTCGTGCGATACGATGGTCGCGTCGTGCTCGACCTCGCGAATGATTTTCTCCACGACGGAATTCCCCAGCGTTACCTCGAAGCGATAATTCCGAATTCCGAATTTAGAATTCCCCAGCGCGAAACCCCAGACCCGAAGGACACGTTGCTCAAATTACTCGCTCATCCCAACATTGCCTCCAAAGCCGACATCATTCGTCTCTACGATCACGAAGTGCTCGGCGGCACCGTCGTCAAGCCGCTGACCGGCGCGATGAATGATGGACCTTCGGATGCATGTGTCATCAAACCGATTGGCACGCGCGGCACACGTGGCATCGTTCTCTCGTGCGGCATCAACGCCGAGTACGGCAAGACCGATCCGTACCGCATGGCAATCAGCGTGATTGACGAAGCAATTCGCAATGCGGTCGCCGTCGGCGCTGACCCGGACCGCATCGCGCTGCTCGATAACTTTTGCTGGGGCGATCCGCTGCGCCCGGAAACACTCGGGAGTCTGATTCAAGCCGCGCGCGGTTGCTACGACGCCGCATTGCACTATCGCGCGCCGTTCATCTCCGGCAAGGATTCGCTCAACAACGAATACCTAGGTTCGGATGGCTTGCGTCACGCGATTCCGCCAACGTTGCTTATCTCTGCCATCGGCATCATCGAAGATGTGAACCAAGCAGTCACGATGGATTTGAAGGAAGCGGGGGATGTGGTGTACATAGTCGGTCAAATCGGTGAGCAGTATTCAGTCAACAGTGAACGGTCAACAGTGAACAGTGCGGTGCCTGGGATGCCGGAACGCGCGCCGGAAATGTACCACGCGTTGCATCGCGCGATGCGCGCGGGATTGGTGCGCGCGTGCCACGATGTGAGCGAAGGCGGCTTGGCGGTTGCGGCGGCGGAAATGTGCATCGGTGGGCGGCTGGGAATGAACCTGGGATGCGATGACGACGCGCTGTTTGCCGAATCGAATGGATGTCTGCTGGTCGAAGTGCGACCGGGTGATTGCTCGACGTTTGAAGCGCAGTTTGCGAATTTGCAATCCCAGGTTCGACAAATCGGCAAGGTGACGGATGACAATCGTTTGACAATCGGCGCGGGGAAAATCACTGCGGCAATTGACGAACTTGTTGCTATATGGAATGGAGATTTAACGCTGTGACAGAGTGTAATCGCCGTAAAATTTTTGGACGCGGATGAACGCGGATGAACGCGGATATTTTGGTTTTTCATCCGCCACCCATTTGTGAAATGAGAGAAATGCTTCCACGAGTATTGATTTTGCACGCCGATGGCACGAACCGCGATCTCGAAGCCGCACACGCGTTTGAACTCGCCGGCGCGATGCCGGAGATCGTTCACCTCAACCAACTGCGCGCACGCGAACGACGCTGGACGGATTATCAAATCCTCGTCATCCCCGGCGGCTTTTCGTACGCCGACACTTTGGGCGCGGGCAAATTGCTCGCGCTCGACTTGCAGGTCTATTTCGCGGATGCGACGCGCGCGTTTATCGCCAGCGGCAAACCCGTCATCGGCATTTGCAATGGCTTTCAGGCATTGGTTAAATCAGGATTACTTCCCAATCCAACTTCCAACTTCCAATCTCCAACTTCCAATCTCCAACTTTCAATCTCCAACTTCCAATCTCCAACTTCTACTCTCACCTTCAACGCGCGCGGACACTTTGAATGCCGCTGGGTCACGCTCGCGCCGCAATCGCAAACGTGCGTGTGGACGCGCGGACTCGATGAGCTAATCGAATGTCCCGTCGCGCATGGCGAAGGCAATTTCGTTTTGCATGATGAAACGATGTTGGACACGTTGCGCGCGAACCAGCAAATCGCACTGATCTACGCGCATCGCGATGGATCGCTTGCGCACGGCGAGTATCCGTTCAATCCGAATGGATCGCTCGCGGACATCGCCGGCGTGTGCAATCCGCAAGGCAACGTGCTTGGATTGATGCCCCATCCCGAAGATCACGTCGTCGCGTATCAGCATCCGCGTTGGTCGCGCGGCGAACGTGGACGAATGGGGTTAAAACTATTCGAGAACGGCGTGCGCTACGCCGCGCAAATGTAAAAAGCAAATTGGACGCGGATGAACGCGGACATATTTTCAATCCGCGAAAATCCGCGTGAATCCGCGTCCCAATAACAAAGGAGGTACTGTGTTTTCAGTGCTCATCCGTACCCGTACATCACACACAGTTCTGGTTCGAATCGTTGCGATCGTTTTCTTCGCCGCGCTGACCGCGCTCACCGCGCGCATCGCGATTCCACTGCCATTCACGCCAGTGCCGATCACGCTCCAAGTGCTCACTGTGTTGCTCGCGGGCTTGGTGCTCGGCGCGAAAGATGGCGCGGCATCCCAGGTTGTGTACTTGGCGACGATTGCCGCCGGAGTTCCGCTCGACGCGGGCGGTTTGGGTGCGCTCGTGTGGCTCAAGCCGACTGCCGGTTATCTGATCGGATTTATTCCTGGCGCGTTCGTCGCCGGCTATCTCGCCGAACAAGGACTGGGACGCAATCGCGTGTTGCGTTTCGTCGCCGGTCTCGCCGGCGTTGCGGTGATTTATCTTTGCGGCGTCGCGTGGCTCACGCTCGGATTCCTCGGAGGCAATTGGACGCAAGGTTGGACGCAGGGCGTTGCGCCATTCATCGGCGTTGACCTGGCGAAAGCGCTCATCGCGAGCGGAGTCGCCGAAAGCGCACGCGTCTGGTTGAAAAAATAATCGCGATGAAATACAGTTGGCTTCTCTTCGATGCCGATGGCACGTTGTTCGATTACGACCAGGCAGAACAATCGGCGCTCAGGCGAACGTTCGATGACTTTTCCCTTCGCGACGAACCGGCTTATCGAGAAATCTATCGGCGCATCAATCATCGTCTCTGGCTTGACTTTGAGAACGGCGCGATTTCATCCGAGTCGCTCAGAGTCAAGCGGTTCGAATTGCTGTTTGCGGAAATTGGCGTCGCAGTCAACCCAGAATCTTTCGGTGAAAAATATCTGAACAACTTGGCGAACGCGTCCGAGTTGATGGACGGCGCGTTTGAGATTGTCCAGGTTTTGCGCGCGCACTATCAACTGGGATTGATCACGAACGGCTTGAAAGCCGTTCAACGACCCAGGTTAGCGCAATCGGCGTTGCGCGATTGTTTCGCGGCGTTTGTCATTTCGGAAGAAGTGGGCGCGGCGAAACCGGACCCAGCCATCTTTGATGTTGCGTTTCAACGAATGGGTAATCCAACGCGCGACCAGGTTCTGCTGATCGGCGATAGTTTGACTTCGGACATTCAAGGCGGCAACAACTATGGGATTGATACATGCTGGTTCAATCCAGCGCGCGCGCCGCGTAACGACCGCGTCGTCATCACATACGAAATTAGTCGGTTGAATGATTTGGTGCGAATATTGTTGTAGCATAGACCTTCCAGGTCTCGGAGACCTGGAAGGTCTGATCCAACGAACGGAGGAATTATCTATGATTAACGAAACCGAAATTCGCGCGACAATCCCATTCGCATTCAGCGAATCGAATTTACTGCTCACCGGGAAACGAGCTGGCAAGGTACGCGATGGATATCCACTCGGTGACCACCGGCGTTTGCTCGTGACGACGGATCGCCTCTCCGCGTTTGATCGCATTCTCGCGTGCGTGCCGTTCAAAGGGCAAGTGCTCAACCAACTCGCGGCGTGGTGGTTCGATCAAACGGCGGACGTGATTGCGAATCACAAAATCGCCGTGCCCGATCCGAACGCGCTCGTTGCGGTAAATGCCGAGCCGTTCCCGGTCGAAGTGATCGTGCGCGGTTATATCACCGGCGTGACGACGACCGCGTTGTGGTATCGCTATGCGCTCGGCGAGCGCGAGATTTACGGTTATCGTTTTCCGGATGGCTTGCAGAAAAACCAGGTCTTGCCGGAACCGATCATCACGCCGACGACAAAAGGCGTTGGCGGCGCGCACGACGAACGCCTGACCTGCGCCGAGGTCGTCGCGAAAGGATTTCTCGACGCGGCGACCTGGGATCAGGTTCAAGCCGCCGCGCTCGCGATTTTCAAACGCGGACAGCAAATCGCCCAACGCGCGGGATTGATTCTGGTGGACACCAAATACGAGTTCGGTCGCGCGCCCGATGGTCAAGTCATGTTGATTGACGAGGCGCACACGCCGGACTCGTCGCGTTTTTGGAAGGCGGACTCGTACGCGGAATCGTTTGCGCGCGGCGGCGAGCCGGAAAATTTCGACAAGGAGTTTGTGCGGCTCGCGTACGCCGAGAAAAATTATCGCGGCGACGGCGCGCCGCCGGCAATGCCGGACGATTTGTGGATCGCCGCGAGCCAACGCTACATTCAAATCTACGAAATGTTGACTGGGCAAACGTTTGCGCCGGGCGCGTATCCAGTCGAACCGCGGTTGGTGGAGAATTTGCGGAGGACAGAAATTATGGGACGCGGATGAACGCGGAAAACGCGGATAAAAATTTCGGGAAAATCCGCGTTCATCCGCGTCTGTCCGCGTCCAATTCTATTGCGTTGAACCAAGGAGAATGATTCAATGACGCAACCGCTCCTCGTAATCCTCATGGGTTCGCAAGCCGATCAAGCGCACTGTCAAAAAATCGCGGATGCGGCAAACGCGTTCGGCGTTGACGTGGTGATGCGCATCGGCTCGGCGCACAAAACGCCGGAGCACGTGCTCGCGATGTTGCGCGAGTACGAAGCCGATCCGCGTCCCAAAGTATACATCACCGTCGCGGGACGCAGCAACGCGCTCGCCGGTTTTGTAGACGGCGCGGTCAGTGCGCCGGTGATCGCGTGCCCGCCGCCGAGCGATGCGTTCGGCGGCGCAGATATTTTCTCGTCATTGTGGATGCCTTCCGCAATTGCGCCCGCGGTCGTGCTCGACCCGGCGAATGCCGCGCTCCTCGCCGCGAAAATTCTGGGTCTGAGTGACGCGCAAGCACGTGAACGAGTCCGCGCGTTTCAAAAAGAACAGGCGCGCAAAATTCTCGACGACGACGGGAAATTGGAAATTGGAGATTAGAGATTGGAAATTAGAAGTGAGAAATTAGAAAGCGGAGGGTGGAAAGTGATAGAGTCCAAATTCCAACATCCAACGTCCAACGTCCAACGTCCAAGTTCCAACATCCAACTCGACAAGCCGCATGACGAATGCGGCGTCGTCGGCGTGTACGCGCCCGGCGCGGAAGCCGCACGGCTCGCGTTCTTTGCGCTCTACGCGTTGCAACATCGCGGACAAGAGAGCGCCGGCATCGCGACGAGCAACGGTCTCGCCGCGCCGATTCACAAAGGACTCGGCTTGGTGTCCCAGGTTTTCAACGAAGACAATCTGCATTTGTTGCAAGGACACCTGGGCATCGGTCACACACGTTACTCGACGACGGGCGGGGTGCGTTTGCCAAACGCGCAACCGTACCTCATCGAGACCGCGCTAGGACCGCTCGGCGTCGCGCACAATGGCAACTTGACGAACACATTTTCTTTGCGACGCGACTTGCTCCAACGCGGCGTCGGCTTGAGTTCGTCGTCGGACAGCGAAGTCATCACGCAGATGCTCGCGGGCGCGCCCGGCGAAACCTGGGACGAGCGCATCGCCGCGTTCATGCACAAAGCCATCGGCGCGTACTCGCTCACGATTCTCACGCGCGACGCGGTGTACGCCGTGCGCGATCCCTGGGGCTTGCGTCCGCTCTGCCTCGGCGCGTTGAACTCGGATGGGTTGATTGTTGCGTCAGAATCGTGCGCACTCGGAACGATTGGCGCGACCTTTTTGCGCGAAATAAGACCAGGCGAAATCGTTCGACTTGATGCATCCGGTTTGACCTCGTGGCAAGGACGACCCGCGGAGCCGCCCTCGCTCTGCATTTTCGAATACATTTATTTCGCGCGTCCCGACTCGATTTTGGAAGGACGCTCGGTGCATTGGGTGCGGCGCAAGTTGGGCGCGCGGCTCGCGCGCGAACATCCGGTGGATGCCGACATGGTGATCGGCGTGCCCGACTCGGCGACCGCGCACGCGATTGGGTACGCGAACGAGTCTGGAATTCCGTTCGGCGAAGGACTCATCAAGAATCGGTACATCGGGCGGACATTCATTCAACCGGATGACCGTTTGCGCCGGCTAGGCATCAAACTCAAATTCAATGCTCTGCCAGATTTGGCGGGCAAGCGCATCGTGCTTGTGGATGATTCCATCGTGCGCGGCAACACGAGCGGTCCAATTGTCGCGCTGTTGCGTCAAGCCGGCGCAACCCAGGTTCACATGCGGATCGCCTCGCCCCCGATTCGCCATCCTTGTTTCATGGGCGTGGACATGGCGGCGCGCGAAGAATTGATCGCGGCGCGGATGAGTGTGGATGAAATTGGAAAGTGCATCGGCGTAGATAGTCTGGGGTACTTGTCGCTCGAAGGACTGACTGAAGTGGTGGGACCAGGGCACGGTGGACATTGCCGCGCGTGTTTCACCGGCGATTACCCGGTGCAAATCGCGGACACGCAACGCGTGGGCAAGCAGGTGTTTGAGCCAGCACACTGAATTGAGCGGAGTAAAACATGAATGTTCTCATCATCGGTTCGGGTGGACGCGAGCACGCGCTCGCGTGGAAGGTCGCGCAATCACCGCGCTTGATGCAGTTGTTCGTCGCGCCGGGAAACGCGGGCACCGCGCGCGTCGCGCAAAATGTGGTGATTCAAGCCGAAGACAACGCGGCACTCGTCGCGTTCGCGCGCGAAAAACATATTGATTTGGCGATTGTCGGTCCCGAAGTACCGCTCGCGAATGGCGTGAGCGATGCGTTGCGCGATGCCGGGATTCGCGTGTTCGGTCCGTCGCACGCGGCGGCACAACTCGAAGCGTCAAAGACTTTTGCGAAAGCGTTCATGGCGCGGCATCACATTCCGACTGCGCGTTACGCCGCGTTCGACGAATTCGACGCCGCGCTGCAATTTTTGCGCGCCGCCGATTATCCCATCGTCATCAAAGCATCGGGACTCGCAGCGGGCAAAGGCGTCATCCTTCCCGAATCGTCGCAAGAAGCCGAGACCGCGTTGCGTCAGATCATGCTCGAACGCGAGTTTGGCGCGGCAGGCGACCAGGTCGTCATTGAGGAACGATTGCAAGGCGAAGAAGTTTCGCTCCTCGCGTTCACCGATGGCGTCACGGTCAAGCCGATGTTGCCCGCACAAGATCACAAACGCTTGCTCGACGATGATCGCGGTCCGAACACCGGCGGAATGGGCGCTTACGCGCCCGCACCGATTTGTCCGCCCGCGTTGATCGAGGAATTGACACGCACGATTCTGCAACCGACGGTTGATGCAATGCGCGCGGAAGGCACGCCGTTCATCGGCGCGTTGTACGCCGGCTTGATGTTGACGCCGGATGGCGTATGCGTGCTCGAATTCAACTGTCGCTTTGGCGACCCAGAAACCCAAGTCATTTTGCCGTTGCTCGATTCCGATTTGATCGAGATTGCGGACGCGTGCG
Source organism: Chloroflexota bacterium (assembly GCA_016219275.1). NCBI lineage: Bacteria > Bacillati > Chloroflexota > Chloroflexota bacterium. The sequence continues at coordinate 79,289 of JACRBM010000076.1, read as the reverse complement.
CGACCGGGCGATTGCATCAAGTCGAAGTGAAATGGAAACCTGGGTCGGCGGCGTGCGTCGTCATCGCGTCCGGCGGTTATCCGGGAAAATATCCGGCCGGGTGCGAGATCATTGGCTTGGACGCGCCCCAGGACAACACCGCGATGTTTCACGCGGGTACAAAACTCGTGAATGGGAAAACTGTGACAGCGGGTGGACGTGTGCTCGCGGTGACGGGCTGGGGTGCTACGTTGCGCGAGGCGCTTGTGCGCGCGTACACGGCAATCGAGCCGATTTCGTTCGCGGGGATGCAATATCGGCGAGACATAGGCAGCAGAGAACGGACGGGAACCGGACAAGCGGACAAGCGGATAAACTGATTTGAAAACGTTCCTGGTTCGGCTCCAATCGGTGAATAGATCGCGTTGACACGAACCGGACAAGCGGATAGCCGGATTTAGAAACGGATGGATAATATGGCAAAAGAGAAACCTGGTTTGGTCAAAACGGCGTTGGATGAATTGACGTACAAGGTCAATGGGTTGGCAATGCAAGTTCAACATGAACTCAAAGCCGGACATCGCGAAGTGTTTTATCAACGGCGTCTCGCCGAAGTATTGGCGCAGGCGGGAATTGCCGTGGAAATTGAGAAGCGAGTTGAAGTATATATTGACGAGTCACTTGTTGGATACCTGGTTTTAGATTTGTGGGTTGATGAAATTTTGGTTGTCGAATGCAAAGCGTTTTATCACTTGTTGACGAAGGATGAAGTTGGTCAGGTTCTGACATACCTCGCCGCGACCGGCAGTCCGGTTGGAATGTTGTACAACTTTGGTCGCCAGAAACTAGAATGGAAACGCATCCTGCATCCGAAAAATGTGCAGGAATGGCACCAATACCTGTACCGCGAACTGCGGACACAGCCAGGCGCGGCTTTACCTCCGCTCGAAAGCATCACTGCCAACACTCAAATCAGTTTTTCTCTCATCAGTCGTACAGTTACTGCTACACCATCCACTCCAATCCGCCTGTGCATTTCAAATCCGCCACTTTCATCCATTTCGCCCGTTCCATCCGTTCCATCCGATCCATCCGTTCCATCCGTTCCATCCGTTTCAAATCTACCACCTTTATCCGCTTCTGTCCGCTCGTCCGCTTCCAGTCCGCTTTATACGGGTGCTGGTGTGGACATCAACGCCGGCAATCGCGCGGTCGAGTTGATGCGCGACGCGGTGCGTTCGACGTACGGCAAAGAGGTGCTTGCCGGCATCGGCGCGTTCGGTGGATTGTTCGACGCGGCGGCATTACAAACGATGCGCGCGCCGGTCTTGGTTGCTTCGACCGATGGTGTTGGCACGAAAGTGAAACTCGCCGCGCAAGCGTGCCGCTTCCAGTCCATTGGCAACGACATTGTCAATCACTGCATCAACGACATTCTCGTGCAAGGCGCGCGCCCACTCTTTTTTCTCGATTACCTCGCGAGCAGTCGGCTCGATCCGGAAATGATCGCGGAGATTGTGCACGGAATTGCGACCGCGTGTCGTCAAGCCAGGTGCGCGTTGCTCGGCGGCGAGACGGCGGAGATGCCGGGTGTTTATCAGCCGAGCGAGTTCGATGTAGCCGGGACGATTATCGGCGTTGTCGAGCGCGATGCGATTCTGCCGCGCGCGGATTTGCGCGCAGGTGATATGCTGATTGGCTTGGCATCATCGGGTCCGCACACGAACGGTTATTCGCTCATCCGCAACATTTTCGAGGACGTTCCGCTCGACACAGTTTTCCCGGAACTCAATGTGCCGCTCGCTGATGCGTTGCTCGTGCCGCATCGTTCGTACTTGCCGGTGTTGCAACGCGCATTGCCGCACGTCAAAGCATTGGCGCACCTCACCGGCGGTGGGTTCATCGAAAATATTCCGCGCGTTCTGCCGGATAACCTTGGCGCGATTGTTCATGTTGGAAGCTGGGACGTGCCGCCGCTGTTTCGACTGACTCAACAACGCGGCGATGTGCCGCGCGACGAAATGTACCGCGTGTTCAACATGGGCATCGGCATGGTCGCCATCGTCGCGCCGGAAAATGTAGCGCTGGTGCAGTCGCTCATCGCGGAACCGACTTGGGTGATTGGTGAACTTGTACCTGGGGAAAGGAATACATTTTTGGACGCGGACTAACGCGGACCAACGCGGAGAAAAACAAAAAATAAAATCCGCGTTTACATCTGCACTTGCGTGCGGTGCAAGTGTCCGCGTTCATCCGCGTCCTAAATACGATTTTCTATGGATAGCAAACGTCTGGTCGTTCTACTATCTGGTACCGGTTCCAACTTGCAAGCGGTTCTCGACGCGTGCGCGTCCGGCGAATTGCGCGCCCAGGTCGTCGTGGTTATTTCGAACAAGGCAGACGCGTACGGGTTGGAACGCGCGCGGCGCGCGAATGTGCCGGCGATTGTCAAAGCGAAATCGCCAAACCAGGATCGCCGCGCATACGACGCCGAACTCGCCGACCTGGTTTTGTTGGATCAACCCGATTGGGTTGTGCTCGCGGGTTGGATGCGAATTCTCACGTCGGCATTTCTGAATCGTTTTCCAAATCGCGTCATCAACTTGCATCCCGCGCTTCCCGGTACATTCCCGGGTACGCACGCGATTCAGCGCGCGTTCGAGGCGTACCAGCGCGGCGAGATTCAACACACTGGCGTCATGGTGCATCTTGTCCCCGATGAAGGCGTGGATTGCGGACCAGTGCTCGCGCAGGAAATCGTGCCGATCAATCTGGACGACACACTCGACGCGGTTGAAGCGCGGATTCACGCGGTCGAGCATCGGTTGTTGATCACGACGATAAAACAGTTGACGGATTCACAGTAGAGGCGATTCAACAATCGCCTCTGCGATTATTCAAGGAGGTTTTCATGAATGACGAATTATTCAATCACTTCGAGGCACTCACGTTCGACGATGTGCTAATCGTCCCAGGGTACAGCCAGGTCTTGCCCGACCAGACTGATGTGAAAGCGCAATTGACGCGCGCGATTCGCCTCAACATTCCGCTTGTCTCTGCCGCGATGGACACCGTCACCGAAGCGCCGCTGGCAATCGCGTTGGCGCGCGAAGGCGGCATCGGTTTCATTCATCGTAATCTCACGATTGAAGAGCAAGCCGCGCATGTTGAGCAAGTGAAACGTTCCGAGTCGGGCATGATCGCAAACCCAGTGACACTACCGCCGACCGCAACCTTGCGCGACGCGGAAACGATCATGGCGAAATATCGCATCAGCGGCGTGCCGATCACGGACAACGGCGGCAAGCTCGTCGGCATTCTCACGAATCGCGACACGCGTTTCGTCCAGCCGAGTGACCTGGATCGCGGCGTAAGCGAATTCATGACGCGCGAGAATCTGGTCACCGCGCGCGTCGGCACCACGCTCGAAGAAGCGAAAACGATATTGCAGGCGCATCGCATCGAGAAACTGCCGCTGGTTGATCAAGCCGGCTGTTTGAAAGGACTCATTACCGTCAAAGACATTCAAAAGAAACGCGATTATCCGAATGCGGCGACCGACGCGCAAGGGCGCTTGATTGTCGGCGCGGCGGTTGGCGTTGGCGCGGATTTGGAAGCGCGTGTTCAAGCCCTGATGGATCACGGCGTGGACTGCGTCGCGATTGATACGGCGCACGGTCACACCGATGGCGTGTTGAACGCGGTTCGTCGCATCAAAAGCGGTTGGCGCGATGTGCCGGTGATCGCGGGAAATGTGGTGACGGTGGAAGGGACCGACGCGCTCATCGCGGCGGGCGCGGACGCGATCAAGGTTGGCGTCGGCGCGGGTTCGATTTGCACGACGCGCATCGTCGCGGGCGCGGGCATGCCGCAATTGACCGCGATTTGGAATTGTGCGAACGCCGCGCATCGCAAAGGAATTCCGGTGATTGCGGATGGCGGCGTCAAGTACAGCGGCGATGTCGTCAAAGCGATTGTCGCCGGCGCGGACGTCGTGATGCTGGGAAGTTTGTTGGCAGGACTGGATGAATCGCCGGGTGAAATCGTGTTGTACGAGGGACGCCGCTTTAAGGAATATCGCGGCATGGGTAGCATCGGCGCAATGCAAGGTCTGGGACGGGATCGTTACGCCAGCGGGCAGGGGCGGAGCGGCAAGTTGGTGCCGGAAGGAATCGAAGGACGCGTGTCGTACAAAGGATCGTTGCACGATACAATCTATCAATTGATCGGCGGTGTGCGTTCGGGCATGGGCTATGCCGGCGCGGCGACACTCGCCGATTTGCGAACGAAAACCAGATTGGTGCGGATCACGAACGCGGGCTTGATCGAGAGTCATCCGCACGATGTGATCATCACGCGCGAAGCGCCGAACTACCAAAGCATGGAACGCTAACGCCGCGACGTTAGCCGAATCGTTTTCATGGCTCGCGCCCAGAATATGGGAGCGAGCCGTCTTGTTTGAAACCACAAGGTTACCGACGCCCCATGTCATCCTCGTGATGACCCACAACTTCAAACCGTCATTGCGAGGAGGCGATTGATGCCGACGAAGCCGCCAAGCGCCCGATTCGCTGGTTGGGGATTGCTTCGGGCGAAAACCGCCCTCGCAATGACAGAAGTGTTTCTGTTTTTACACATACCGCCGCGCGGTATGAGATTCTCGCAATGACACTTGTGGGTAATCACCAGATGTCATCGTCTTGACAAGCGTCAATGGTTTGCAGTACACTGGAGATGCGGGTTGATCCTACAGCATTCCCTGGATTTCTAAAATCGAAACTCGTCGAGTTTGATTGTTGAAAAGAAGGGCGATAAATGCTATCCAACTTTTTCAATCGTCATCTGGTGACGATTCGCGCGCGACTGATCCTTGCACTGGTACTCATCGGTTTATTGTCGGGGACTGGGTTCATCGTCGTTACCACCATCGCCGATTTTGGAGCGCATCAGCGCATATCTATCGAGAAACTTGAGGCGGTGACAACGCTCAAACATGCCGAGACGGACTATTGGGTTAAAAACATCCTTACCAACTTGACCATGTTGTTTACCGAGACCAACATGACCGGCTTTGCCGAAATTGTGTCTACTCAATCTTCGCTCTCGCCAGAGTTCCGCGAGGCATACGAGCACATCCAGGATGACTTCCAGCACATCCTCGTTAGACAAACCCCATTCTTCGACGATGTATTCTTGATAGACCTCCACGGACGCATCGTCCTTTCGACTAATGCAAGCCAAGAAGGGACGTTCGTGAATGAGCAAGATTATTTTCGCGAGGGAAGCCAAAGAGATTTCATCGCGGTGCTGTCTCCCACGCTGACTAAAAACACCCACTCATTCATCGCGGCGCATCCCATCGTTGATCAACGCGGACGCAAAATCTGCGTCATTGCCGGTTTGGTCAAACTGGCGTCGCTTGATGAAATCATGACCGAATATGCGGGATTGGGCGAGACAGGCAAAACCTACTTGGTGGACTCGAACTATACCATGATCACGGATTCCCGATTTGCCGTACCCCACGCGCAACCAGGGGGTACGCTCTTCATCAATACCGAAGGGGTGCGGGCAACGTTGATCTCGCAAACCGACGATTGGCGACTGGCATTGGATTATCGCGATGTACCGGTGATTGGAGTCTATCACTGGTTGTCTGACCTAAAAGTCGTGCTGGTTGCCGAGCAAGACCAGGCAGAGGCATTTAGCTCTGCGTTTTGGTCGTTAAAAATCAATTTCCTGATCTCAAGCGTCCTTTTGCTCGTCTCAATTATCGTCGCGTTACGGATCATTCGCGATATCACCGCGCCGCTGTCGGACCTGGCGAAAACCGCCGCGCAGATTACAGAAGGAAACCTCGACTTGGTCGCGTCGGTAGAACGACGCGATGAGATTGGCGCGGTCGCGCAGGCGTTCAATACGATGACGACGCGGCTGCGCGAATTGATTCAACGGCTCCAAGTTCAGGTGGCTGAACTCGAACGGGCGCAGTCAGAACGTGACCACGCGGAAGCGCGCACGCGCTATCTGGCGTCATTCCCGCAACTGAATCCAAATCCAGTGATCGAAGTGAATTATGCTGGCAAGATCACCTTTTCTAATCCAGCTACTCAAACGATTCTGAAAAATCTCGGGGCTGACCCGCACGCGGCGCATCTTTTCATGCCGGCGGACATCAACGACATCCTGAACGCGCTGAATCAGACCAGTCCCACTCCATTTAATCGTGAGGTCACGATCAAGGATCGCGTTTTTGGCGAGAAGCTTGCGTTTGCGGCGCCCATGAATGCGGTGCGGATTTATGCGTATGACATTACCGACCGCCGGCGGGCAGAAGACCAATTGCGCCAACTTTCGTATGCTGTCGAACAAAGCCCCGCGTCCATTATCGTCACGGATATTGCCGGCGATATTGACTACGTCAATCCAAAATTCACCGAGGTCACCGGCTATGCCTTCGAAGAAGTCCGTGGAAAAAATCCGCGCATCTTGAGATCCGGCAAAACGCCGCCGCGCGTATATGAAGAATTGTGGAAAACGATCACCGCCGGCAAGGAATGGCATGGCGAATTGCTCAACAAAAAGAAAAGTGGCGAGCTGTATTGGGAATCGGTTTCGATTTCGCCCATCAATGATTCGCACGGCAAACTGAATCACTATGTCGCCGTCAAGGAAGATATTACGGTGCGCCACAAGATGGAAGAGGCGTTGCGCGCGGCGCGCGATGAACTCGATGTACGCGTGCGCGAACGAACCACCGAGTTGGAGAACGCCATCAAACTCTTGAAGGATGAAATTGCCGAGCGCAAACGCGTCGAAGAATTGATTCGCCAAAATGTCGTCCGTAGTGAAACGCTCACGCGCGTGGCGACGCAGCTCAACGCACAACTGGGTCTCGAAACCATCTTGAACGCCGTCTGCGAAGAATCGGCGCGCGCGCTCAACGCGCCCGTCACCACGCTCAGTTTGTACAACCCCGACCGCGATGAAATTGCGCCGGCTAGCTCATTCGGCTTACCCCGCGATGCTCGTGAACGCTTGCGCCCGATCCCACGCGCAGAGTACGAAGCATCTGCCAAACCGAGCGGTTCGCTGAACATTATCCCAGACGCACAAACATTGCAAGACCCGCGCAGCGCCAACTGGTATGTCGAGTTCGATATCCGCGCTGCCACTCACGCGCGCTTGGAATACGATGGCAACCTGGTTGGCGTGCTCAGTATTTTTACAACCGGCACCGCCCGGCAGTTCGATGAAAATGAGCTGGCTTTGCTAAGAGGACTCGCGCGTCAGGCGGCGCAAGCCATCACCAACGCGCGGCTATACAAAGCCGAGTCCACCGCGCGCCAGGTCGCCGAAACTCTGACGGTCGCGAGTTTGGCATTGACCCAAAGTCTCAACCTGGATATCGTCCTGGAGACGCTCCTCGATTCCGTTATGCGGCTCGTGCCATACGACAGCGCGAATGTCATGCTCTTGGATGCGGATTCGCAATTGACCGTCCGCGCGATGCGGGGTTATGAAAAATGGACCACGTCCGAACTGACCCGTCTGCTCAAGTTTGATGCGCGCACGAATCCGATTCTAAAGGATCTGCTCACGACGCGGCAGAGCGTCCTGATTGCCGATACGGAAAAGCATCCCGGCTGGGAACGTCCGGTGGGCGCAGAACACGTACGCAATTGGTTGGGCGTCCCGCTCATCGCCGGCGGAAACGTCGTCGGACTTTATTCGCTCGATAAAACGCAACCTGGGTTTTTCACCCAAGCCCATCGCGCGTGGGTCGAGGCGCTCGCCGCGCAAGCCGCCGTGGCGATTCAAAACGCGTGGCTCTTTGAACAGTTGCGCGCCGATCGCGAACGTTTGGAATTGCTTTCGCGCCGGTTGGTCGAAGTGCAGGAAACGGAACGGCGTTACATCGCGCGCGAACTGCACGATGAAGCGGGTCAACTTTTAGCCGGTCTCAAACTCGGACTGCGCGTCCTGGAACGGGAAAGCGGCGCTTCCAAACCCCTCGTGCGTCAGGTGGCAGAGTTACGGCGCGTGGTGGACGAAGTGTTAGCCAACTTGCATCGCCTCGCGATGCACTTGCGCCCCGCCACGCTCGACCAATTGGGTCTCGTCGCGGCGATGCGCGAACACGTGGAGGAGGTGAGCGCCAAGTACGCGCTCGCCATCGAATTTGAAACTGTGGGGATGGAGAGTGCGCGGCTACCATCTACCACCGAGACGGCGCTCTATCGCATCGTCCAGGAGGCGCTGACGAATATCATCCGCCACGCCCGCGCGACCCGAGTGCAAATCATTCTGGAACGACGTGACGATTGCGTGCGGGCGACGGTGGATGACGACGGCTGTGGCTTTGATGTTCAAGAGGCAACCCAGCGGGGTCGCCTAGGTTTGCTTGGCATGAAAGAACGCGTCGACATGCTCGGTGGCAAATTGACCGTGGAGAGTGAGCCAGGCGAAGGAACGACTTTGATAATCGAGGTGCCCAATGGCGATTCGAATTCTGATCGCGGATGATCATGGCGTTATTCGAGCGGGGATGCGCGCCGTTCTCGAAAAAGAATCCGATTTCCAAATCGTCGGCGAAGCTGCGGATGGGTTGGACGCGCAGTCGCTCGCGGTCGCGCTGAAACCAGATATTTTGTTGCTCGACATCAATATGCCGGGCGCTGATGGAATTCAGATCACGCGGGAATTGACCGCGACGGTACCCCAGGTTCGCATCTTGATCCTGACTCTGCATGAAGGCGTGTCCATGCTCCGCGAAGCGATGACGGCGGGCGCTGCCGGCTATATCGTAAAAAAAGCCGACGACGTCGAAGTGGTCGGCGCGATCAACACCGTGATGCGCGGCGAGATGTACGTGCATCCGTCTATGATGCAAGCCCTGGTCAGAGATATGTCGCCGCGTGCGGAAATCGCCAAACCGTCCATGACCGTGCTCACCCCGCGCGAAACCGAAGTGCTCCGGCTTATCGCGCGCGGTCAAACGAATCGTCAAATCGCGAAGACGCTCACCCTCAGCGTTCGCACCGTAGACACGCACCGCGCCAATCTGATGAACAAACTGTCGGCGCGCAATCGGGAAGAGCTTGTTCAATATGCCATCGAGCATCATCTCATGGATTAGTACGTATCCCGCACGGCAAGTTGGAAACTTGCCCGACGATCCTGCTTCCCTAAAAAATACGCAAGCCGCACGAGAGTCCGTGCGGCTTGCGCTTTTGATTCGCTACAAGAGTTGCGCAATCAGTTGCCGGAATGCCTTCAGCGGTGATTGGTTTTTGTTTGAAGGCGCAGAACGCGGTGTCGGTGCAGACAGACGATTCTCCTCCGCCTCGCGCAAGAGATCGTTATATCGTTCGAGCGCAAAATTGTACGCTTCACCGCCGTCTGACAGTTTTCCGTAATTCGCAAATTTACTTTTTTGCATGGCATTTTCTCCTTTTAGACTGCCTCGTTTTGTGTTCTTTGATTTCCACCGCAATCATACTCTTTGCGCGCAAGCAACTTGTCTCACGCGCGTCAGCGAAACGCAAGCAAATCGCACGCCAAGTATACGTGGTTAGACTGACACCCTCTGTCAGGGTCAGGGTGTCCGTCAAGTTTTTGGGTGGTGAAAAAACCTTGCGAAGGTTCAACGGCAATCATATTTGATTTGTCGTCAAAACCTTCGCAAGGTTGAGTGTTCCAAAATTTTGACGCACACCTCAGGGTCAACGCGGCAAATGTCTTCTTTTCTGAATGTGCTATAATGGCGGGAAGATACTTGAGGAGGTGGAATGGCTCGACTGTCGTTGTCGCTACTGGGTCCGTTTCAAGTAGCGTTGAATGGAAAACCGATTACCGATTTCGAGTCGGATCGCGTGCGCGCGCTGTTGGCGTACCTCGCCGTCGAAGCCGACCGTCCGCATCGCCGCGAAAAGTTGGCTGCGTTGCTGTGGCCCGATTGGCTCGACCGGTCGGCGCTGACCAACCTGCGGAATGCGCTTTCTAATTTGCGTAAAACAATTGGTGATCGCAAGACCACGACGCCGGTTTTACTCGTTGATCGAGAGACAATTCAGTTTAATCTGGCGAGCGATACTTTGGTTGACGTGCACTTGTTCAAGTCTTTTACCTCGTCGGATCAACCGGCAAATTTTCTCGAAAAAGGAATCGGACTATATCGCAGTTCTTTTCTGGAGGGCTTTGGACTCAAAGACAGCGCACCGTTTGAAGAATGGTCGCGGACGATCCGTGACCAACTGCAACGCCAATGCTTGACTGCCCTGGAACAATTGACCGACCATTTTGAGCGACGCGGCGATGCGGAGAAAGCGCGCGAGTACGCCTGGAAACAAATCGCGCTCGCGCCCTGGTCGGAAGAAGCCCATCGTCATTTGATGCGGTTGCTCGCCGCGAGCGGGCAACGCAGCGCCGCGCTGGCGCAGTACGAAACGTGTCGTCACGCGCTAGAACAAGAATTGGGCGTCACGCCATCGCCAGAAACGGTGGCTTTGTACGAAAGTATTCGGGATGGAAAATTCGCCGAACGTGAAGCAACGCCCCAGTCTCCGGTTTCGCTCGCGAGTTCGCCGCGCCCGGCGACTTTGCCGGTGTGGTTGACGCCGTTCGTCGCGCGCGAAGAAATCGTTGCGGAAATTCTCGCGCGCGTACAAGATCCGACCTGCCGGTTGTTGACCCTGGTCGGTCCCGGTGGTAGTGGCAAGACGCGCCTCGCCGTCGAAGCGGCGGCTAAACTGGCTCCGGCATTTCCGCAAGGCGTGTGTTTTGTTTCGCTGGCTTCGCTGCAATCGGCGGAGAACATCGTGCCGGCGATAGCCCATGCGCTGGCATTATCGTTCCGCGAGCAGGAAGAACCGCAACCGCAACTGCTCCACTATTTACGCAAGCGGACGATGCTCTTGGTGTTGGACAATTTCGAACACTTGATCAACGATCCTGAATCCGAACGCGACGGCGGCGTCGAGATCATCACCAAATTGCTTGAGACGGCGCCGGGGATCAAGGTCTTGGTCACCTCGCGCGTGAGTTTGAACGCGCCGGGCGAGCACCTCTTGCCCGTTCCCAGTATGCGCTATCCGGAACAGACGCCGGCGAATTTGTCCGATGCGCTTGAATACGGCGCGGTGCAACTCTTCATTCAAGATGCGCGGCGCGTGCGTCCTGGGTTCGAACCGAGCGACGAGGATTTGTTGCAGGTGATTCAAATTTGCCGGTTGGTGCAAGGAATGCCGTTGGGCATTTTGCTCGCCGCCGCGTGGATGCGGATGCTTTCGCCGGCGGAAATCGCGACCCAGCTTGCCGCGCACAAATTGGATTTTCTGGAAGTCGAATGGCACAGTTTGCCGGAGCGACAGCGCAGTATGCGCGTCGTCTTCGATTATTCATGGCGTTTGTTGAGCGAGCGCGAGCGACAAATCTTGATGGCGCTCGCGGTCTTTCGCGGGGGATTTACGTACGCGGCGGCGCAAAGCGTGGCAATGACACAAGACGCGGCGGCGACGTTGCGCGATTTGATGGGCTTGGTCAATAGTTCGATGTTGCAACGCACGGCGACCGGACGATACGAGATGCACGAACTGTTGCGTCAATACGCCGAAGAAAAATTGCGCCAGTCTGCCGGCGGAGAACAAGGCGCGCATGATCGGCACACCGCGTACTTTACCGCGGCGTTGCGGCAGTGGGCGATGGACCTTGAAGGCGCGCACCAGCAGGATGCGTTGGCGGAACTCGACGTTGAAAATAACAATGTGCGCGCGGCATGGTCGTGGGCGGTGAAGCACGGGCAAGTGAACCGATTAGCCGATGGGATGAAAGGGCTGGGCGCGTTTTGTGATTGGCGGGCGCGTTACAAGGAAGGCGAAAAAGCGTTTCGGAGTATGGCGGAAAAGCTTGCCGCCCAGGGTTCGGCTCAACCGGCGGAACAACTGAAAGTGTGGGCAAGCGCGTTGGCGTGGCAAGCGCGCTTTAACCAACGTTTGGGAAGCATCGAAAAAGCGCGCGCGGGCGCACACCAAAGTCTGGCTCTGCTCGATGAACCAACCTTGGGTGCACAAGACGTGCGCTGGGAGCGCGCCCTCGCTTTGGAAATCATCGGCGAAATAGAAGTACAATTCGGCAACTGTCACGACGGCAAAGCGCCGCTATCCACCGGGCTAGCGTTGTATCGCGAACTGGATGACCGTCGCTCCGTCGCGAATTGTCTGCGGAGTCTGGGGCGGTTATTCGAGCGCATTGGCAATTATGTCCAGGCAGTCGAATTGCATCGCAAGAGCGTGGACATTTGTCGCGCGTTAGGCGCGCAACGCGATATGGTGGACGCGCTCTTGGACTTGATGATTGATCTGCATTGCTTGGGGCAGGACGCAGAAGCGGATCGGCTGTTGCATGAGAGTTTTGAGATCGCGCAGCAACTTGGCGACCAGGCAACGCTGACTGCGGTGCGCTATCGCATGGCGACGGTTTTGATGGAAACCGAACCGGAAGAATCACTCGCGTTATTGGAAGAGTGCGTGACGGTCTACGCCGAGTTGGGTGATCGTCATCGGTGGGCGTTGGCGCTCATGCGCGTCGGCGATGCGCGGATGCACCTGGGTGAGTACGCGCAAGCACACGCGCCATTGCAGGAGAGTCTCGCGTGGTATCGCCAAGTGGACAATTGGTGGGGCATCGGCGCGGCGCTGCGTATCTCCGGTGAACTGGCTTTGATCGAGGACAGGTATCCGGAAGCCGGGCAACTATTGCAGGAGAGCGCCGCCGCTTTTCGCCGGAATGGCGCGCGTTCCGATGTCGGGTGGGCATTGGCGGCGCTGGGAATGGCTGCCGCATTGTCGGGCAATCTCGACCAAGCGCAACAGTTTCTGGCGGACGCCATGCACATCGCGCTCCGGTTTCGTCATCAGTTCATGCCGAAACCAGTGTTGCTTGGGCAGGCAATCCTCGCGGCAAAAGAAGGGCACGTCGAACACGCGTTGGAATTCTGGGTCTTGCTATCGCGCATGTCCCCGTTTACTCCGCGCGTCTACCAGGATTTTTACCGCAAGCATCTCGCGCCCGCCATCGCGACGCTTCCGCCGGAGCAGATCGCGGCGACGCACGCGCGCAAGCAAGGCAACGACGTCTGGGCGACGCTCGAAGAATTGTTGGCAGGGTTGCGCGACTAGACTGGCAAGGTTAGTCCCTCCAGATCACTCCTTTGCAAAGTTGATAAGCGCAGACTGGCAAGAGATTTCCTCCACGCGTTGGGAGTCGGTCTTGATCGCCGCGATTTCAGAAATCCGTTTTTGCGATTGTGGGTCAATAATCCACAGATACCACAATCCGCCGCGTGGCGCATTCGCGTCAATGATTTGAGTATAACCGCCGGGTTTCGTCGCGTCGGTTCCCGTTCGATAATCGTTCATGATCGGTGAACCATCGCGCTCCAATGAAACGCGCACCCGCAGATCATTTTGGGGTACGCCATCGCGAATCACCGTACCCTCGACAAAGGTCTGCCAATTCGGTCCGCACCACGCCGAACTGACGCGGTACTCAAAGCTGGGTGTTGGCGCAGGCGGAACCCTGGTCGGCGTGGACGGCTTGGCTGGCGCGCGGATCGGTGCGCGCAACGTGGGTGGAGGTGTGGGCACTGCCGTTGGTTCGCTAGTGGGTGTGATTATCGGCAGTAGTATCGTCGGCAGGGCAGTTGGCAACGTTGCCGCTGAAGGCGGCGCGTCATCCTTGGAGATGGTGCTAGTCTGGACGATAATTTCCGGGGTCGGCACCAAACGTTCGACCATGCTAATCGTGCGACAAGCCAAAATCGGCGAGAGCATGAGCACTAGCCAGACAAACTGACGAAATTGGCGCGAGCATATTCGAGAGAACATAGTACGTTCATCCGTCGCCGTTCTGGTTCTACACCAGCATCGGCGATCATCGCGGCGCACGAACTTGTCGGAGGATCAAGCATACACGTATTTCAGTTCGATATACCGTCGAGTGAATTTTCTAGCGATGCAGATACCGGCGCAAGAACATAAAGACCGCGGCGGCGCTCAACGTGATTCCTGCAAATCCAAGGATGCCTGATAGCCCAACCGAAACGAGCGATATGAGTCGCACTGCATAATCCGCGGAATTTGCTGGGTCCTCCTCCGGATAATCCTCTGCCATCTCCGGCGACGTCTGCATTTCTTCATCGAATGGCTGATCCGGTTGTGCTTGACCTTGAGGCGCAATGGCGATACGCGTCGTCTGTGCGTCGGGCTTGGTTGGCGACAAGCCAAAGAGCGACGATGGAGTTGCGACGGTTGTCCCTTTGCCCAGAGCCATACTGGGTGTGATCGTTGTGCCGACGAGTCGTTTCACTGGAGTGATTGTCGGATAATTACTCTTCGCCACCGGTGACGGCTTGAAAAAGCGATACCACCACACAGCCAAGTGCGTCGGGACCGCCACGGGAGTACGCGTGACCGTTGGCGCCGCGGAGGGAATTGGAGTTGCCGTCGGTTCCTTATCGCTCGTGTCGGTCAGGTCAATGATCGTCCCTGACACGGTGGCGACAGGAGTCGCAGTAGGCAAATCAATGATCGTCTCTGTCTCGACGGCGGTAGGTGTCTCGGTTGGAGTATTGGTTGCCGCGGGACTTGTTTGAGATGCTGTCGCCGTGTGGATTGTGGCGGGTGTATTTGTTTTGGTCGCCGCCGTGGTACTGGTCGAAGCCGGTACACTCGTCTTCGTGCGCGTGTTTGTGGCGATTGCGGTCGGAGTACTCGTCGAAACCGGTGCGCTCGTCTTCGTCCGCGTGCTCGTAGCGATTGCGGTCGGAGTGGCAGACGGCGATGCAATCGCGGCAACGGTAATAATAGTTCGTGCGACAGTAGGCGCTTGTGTCATAGTCGCAGTTGGTGTCCCGGCTGCCATGACCGGAACATTAGAAAAAATAGCGGGTATCATATAGGCGAGCAAGATACAGACTTGGATCCATTTCCACCGTTTGGGTGTTGCACTCATCGTTTCACCTCAACAATTGTTTTCCAAAACCGGGATTGCGAAAGAGCGATCCCGGTTCATTTCTCTTTCCGACCGCTGATCTATTGCAATTCTCGTTCGAGATTGTCATTAAGAATGCCGGGTTATTCAGCCGATCCCGACAATGCAAGTGATTCAATGGGGCGAGATTCGCGTTCGCTTCTAGCGCGGGGAACATGATACCCCGCACATTTCGCCGCCATTGGAACTTTGCCATTCACGATCTGTCCTTCAGCCATCTCCACAAACCGCGTGCCATAGGACACGAGCTGCCGAGTGTGTGTCACCATCGCTACCGTAATGCCGAGATCGGCATGCAGTTCGCGGAACAATTCCATGATTTCCTGCTCCGTCTTTTCGTCGAGGTTGCTGGTTGGTTCATCAGCCAGCAACACCTGAGGTTGATTGATCAGTGAACGCGCAATCACCACGCGTTGTTGTTGTCCAGCCGAAAGTTGGCGGGGATAAACGTTTATCTTGTCGGCAAGACCGACTTGGTGCAACAACTGCCTAGCGCGTTCGTGAATCGTCTGGGTAGAACGTTTTGCGCCGAACGTCGCCGGCAAGATGACATTTTCAAAGACATTCAGTGCGGGCAACAAACTGGGAAACTGGAAGACAAAACCAATTTTCTGCCCTCGCAGAGAAGATAGTTGTGAATCGGTCAACTCCCACAGATTTACGCCATCAAGCAGTACCTCGCCGGTCGTCGGGCGGGTGAGACCAGCGGCGAGATTGAGCAGAGTCGTCTTGCCAGAACCAGACCGACCGATGATCATCGCGAATTCGCCTTGGCGAATTTCCAACGTGACCCCGCGCACGGCGGCGACCGAGTTACCTTTGCTCAGGTCGTACGTTTTGGCAACCTCATTTAGTACAATCATTTTTGCTACTCCCTCATCGCTATCGCCGGGTCTAGGCGACTCGTCTTTAGGGCTGGGAACAACGCCGCCAAACCGACGCTGAACAACGTCAAGAACAAGCCACCACCGACCTGCAATACCAGCATGTCTACCGATGGCAACAGGTAGGGGATGCCGAGAGACACCATAATCAATTGACGGAACAGAATCACCGTCAACACAGCCAAGGCGATCCCAGACGCGCCACCACAAATTGCCAAAACACCTGCCTCTGCCAACAAGGATTTGAAGATGAACGCGCGATTCGCTCCAAACGCGCGCATGACACCCAGCTCTCGGCGTCGTTCATTCGCCGCCATCGAAAAGACCAATCCAATCAGCACAACGGCAAGCGCCCAGGTCAATCCCATCATGCTCAAAGTCATCCCCATCAAACCGGCTAACTGTTTGCGCGAAGACTGAAACAGGTTTGCGCTTTCAATCGGAACGACATCTGGGATCTGGTTCAAGATCTTGAGGGCGACTTTGTACGGGTCTGCGCCACGTTTCACCTTGACCATCACAGCAGAAACTTGGTCGGTTGGGATGGTTAAGGGACTCTCGGCTTGCGTATACGAAGCACGCGCGATATCGTGAGCGGTATCCATTGTGAAGAATACGCTCTGGTCCAGTCCGGTGCCGGTGGGTTCCAGATTGGTCTTGAGCTTTACGAGCGAGCCGTACACGCGGAGATTATTGTCTCCCTCGGTGGCTGAGATGAGACTCCCACCGACCACTTCACCGGGACGCAATCCCTCGTTGCCGAATTTTTGTTTCAGCCAGGGACGGATCGTAAAATCAGTTGTTGGGTCATAGCCGATCATAAACATATTCGGCACCGAACAGCACGAAGCACCCTTCAGCGTCTCAAGATAGACCTGAGGCGAAACACTCTCTACTTCGGAAAGCGCGGCGATTTTTTCGACGTTCGCACGCGGCATCCAAAACTTGGCTGGAACACCCATCACCAGTGCGCCCTCCATCTTCGCCTCCGCACCCAGGGGAACGACGACGATATCTGCGCCCAGTCGGTCCGAAGCCAATTGCAGACTGGTTTCAGCGCCGCGCAACACGAGGGTAGTAAATAGGGCGAATGCGGCAACGAGCAGGGCACAGATACCCACAACCCAACTGCGAAACGCGTTGCCAGAGATATTCTTCCAGGCGAGTTGAAATAGACTCATACGGCGACCTCAAGCTTGCGCGTATTGAGCAAGAGACCCAGACTGATTGCAATGGCGAGAGTTCCTGCCAGGATCATGGTCGGGCGCATGATCATGTTGCAAATCATCGTCGGGTTGGCGCAAACACCGATCAAGGCGGTGGGAAACAGAATGGCGAGCGCGCCAGAGGTCACACCCAGGGCGCTTAACGAGCGGTCAGTTTCTTTTTGTTTGCTCCGCAGCATAAGAAAACCGGTCAAGCCCAGCGTAATACCAACGCCGATTTCCGCGATCGCAGTCCAATGACACTTCATCGGCACTTGGCTGCCATTCTGTAAGGTAAGGTGTCTGCCTTGAGATTCGCAGTCTGTGAACAGCGGAATCACGGCAATACCAAGCGCCAAGACGATCAACGAGATGCTGAGTACTTTTTTCATTTTGTTCTCCTGTGTGAGTAGAGTGGGATCATGTTCATTACTGAACCGTTGAACCCTTGATAGAGTTTATAAGCGCCGTGTGCTGTAAACCACGCATTTGACTCCACGAAATTACTGGTTGCTTTTATCAAGCCACTTTTGCGCCAGTCGGTTTATTGTGCCGTCGGCTTTCACTGCCGCAAGACCCGTGTTGATCTTTGTCGCAAGATCCGCCCGCGTTCTGCAGATGGCAATTCCGAGATTGACACTGCCAAATTCTTCGCCAACGATCTTGAGATTATTGGATTTGATTTTCACGTAGCCCAACGCACGCGGTTTGTCAGCAATCACGGCATCAATATAACCAGGGATTAGACTTTGAAACGCGACATCGTAACTTGGGTAGGCGATCAGTCGAACTCCCGCGATGTTGCCAATTTCGGACGCGCTGAGTGTTTTCGCTTGCGTCCCTACAGCCATGCTTGCTAATGTGCTGCGGCTCGTGATCGTGATATTGCCTTTCTTGACGACGATGACTTGCCCCGTCGTGTAGTACGGATCGGAGAAAAGCATTTGTTGTTTTAGTTGATCGGTGATCGCAACCGCCGAAATTCCAACGTCCAACTGGCAACGTCCGATATACGTAGTCAATTGATTGGGTCCAACGTTGACAAATTCGATGTCGAGACCAGACTTGGCGGCAATGGCTTTCATCACCTCGATATCAAAGCCGACAAATCCCACGTTATTCGGGTCTACGATTACAAACGATGGGTAATTGGCATCCACCCCAATTCGAAGCTTGGATTGAAGCGCGGCTTGGAGATTCAGGGATTGCGTCGGCGCGCTTTGACCGCTACATGCCGTCAGGCACATCCCGATTAAGAACACGATGACGAGCATCCATATCAAGTACTTCACTGTTTTGCCCTCAAGACCTTCCAGGTCTTAGACCTGGGAGGTCCAAGTTTAGTTGACCTGAATCACGAACGGAACAAGCCGCGGCTCTTCTTGATAGACGAACGAGAACCATGCTTTATACTTGCCGGGCTTTGGAAAATAAGACGAGAATTGCAGATTGTAGCGATTGATATAGTCCGGTCTTGAAAAAGTCGTGACTGCTTCATCAACAATGTACAACGCGCCAAGCGGTCCCGACTGTTGCTCAATGTCCTTCGTACGAACAGTGCCCTGACCATCAATCACTTCAAAGTTGATATAGTTGTATGTACCCGATTTTAATTGCCCAAATTTCATGGTAACACGCAAATCTTCAACCGTGCGAGTGAAAGACGAATCCGGTGTTAGAGTGGCGGCGGGTGTCTTTGCCGATCCAACGGCGAGCGGGACTGCGAGATTTACTTGATCGCCCCCCTGGGGCCAGAATTGTACGAATACGACATAGTCTCCCTCGGTTGGAAATGAGACAATGGGTTGGACTAGGCGTTCAGGACGCACCGTTGGAGCATTCGTCTTAGCGGACGCACCGCCCATGGGTCCTGGGTCAATCCACCATGAATCAACTTCCAACGAAGACAGATCGCGCGGGACCGTCGCAATGTAAACATACTGACCAAACTTGTTTTCATCATATTCGGTAACCCGCTTGCCAAACTGGTCAACAATCTTGATGTCAAGCGGCGCAAAAATTCCTGGCGTAATGGGTGTTTCGGGTTCGATGAAAGCACGGTACGTATTCCGCGTCGGTCCCCCCATTGAATTCGCTTGAACCGGTTGGAACCAACCCACTGAGATTGCAATGAGGAGCGCTAATGTCGCCGCGGGCGCAACGAGCCGCGGCGCAAGTTCCAACAGTTGACGCGGCAAGGGTTTTGGCAAAGCAAGTTTTTCAACTTTATAGCCGCGCAAACGCAGACTATTGGTCACGACGAAAATCGAACTGAATGCCATTGCTCCAGCCGCCACCATCGGAATAAGAAAACCGAGTGTGGCAATCGGAATCAAAAGTGCGTTGTAGAAAAAAGCCCAGAACAAATTCTGCACGATAGTCTGAAAAGTGCCACGCGACAACGAGATGGCGCGCGCCACACCGTGCAGGTCACCGCTGATCAAAGTGATTCCCGCCGCCGCCATCGCGACATCGGTGCCGGTGCCAATCGCAATTCCAACGTCGGCTTGGGCGAGCGCGGGTGCATCGTTGATGCCATCCCCAACCATCGCGACGACCTGGCGAGCATTCGCGTATTCAGCATCCTGCAATTTTTTTACTTCCGCCGCTTTATCTTTCGGGAGAACTTCAGCCAGAACGCGATCAATGCCGACTTGCTGTGCGATCGCTTCAGCCGTGCGCTGGTTGTCGCCGGTGATCATCACAATGTCAAGACCGAGCTGACGCATTTCTGCAATCGCTTCGCGCGACCCAGGTTTGACCGTGTCGGCGACGGCAATCAAACCGATGATCTGAGCCGGTTCGTCGCTATTTGGGTCGCCTTGCGCGACGAGCATCGCGGTCTTGCCTTCACCCTGCAACAGCGCGACGTAATCCCGCAAGACATCAATGTTAATGCCTTCTTTTTGCATCAACCGTGTGTTGCCAATAACGATTTCCTGGTCTCGCACGGTTGCGCGGATGCCAAAGCCGCTGACCGCCTTGAATTGTTCCGGCTCATCCAGCGCAAGCCCTTTGGTTTGCGCGGTGTTTACGATTGCTCGCCCCAAAGGATGTTCAGAGCCGCGTTCTGCGCTGGCGGCAAGCCGCAACAATTCATCCGCCGATTGATCTGGTGCGGCGATTACATCGGTCACTTCCGGTTCGCCGCGTGTGATGGTACCCGTCTTGTCGAGCACGACCGCGCGCACCTTACCGGCGCGTTCCAATGCTTCACTGTTCTTGAACAGGATGCCGTTTTCTGCGCCCTTGGTCGCGCCGACCATGATCGCGGTTGGCGTCGCCAAACCCAGCGCGCACGGGCAAGCGATAACCAGAACCGCGACCGCGTTGATCATCGCGCCCGACCAATCGGCGCGCGCGAGCGCGAGCCAAGCCACGAACGTGACCAATGCGATGGCAACCACAACGGGCACAAAGTACGCGCTGATTCGATCAGTCAGTTTTTGAATCGGCGCTTTGCTCCCTTGCGCCTCTTGCACCAGCCGGACAATTTGCGCCAAGGTGGAATTCTTACCAACCTTGGTCGCCTCGAATTTGATCAAACCTTCTTTGTTGATCGTCGCGCCAATGATTTCACTGCCCGGACCCTTGGAGATCGGCATGGATTCGCCGGTGATCATGGATTCGTCAAGCGTCGAACGTCCTTCGCTGATGATGCCATCTACTGGCACTTTTTCACCTGGTCGCACGATGAGCAGATCGCCCACAACTACTTGATCAATCCCTATTTCGATTTCTACGCTCTCCCGGATAACATGCGCCGTTTTCGCGCGTAAGCCCATCAACGCTTTGAGCGCTTCGGACGTTTTACCTTTGGCGCGCGCTTCGAGAAACTTGCCGAGCACGATCAAAGTGATAATCGCCGCGCCGGTCTCAAAGTAAACTTCGGAACTGGGGATCACACCCACGACTACTCCAGCGCTGTAAAAATAGGCAACCGATGAACCCAGCGCGATCAAGACATCCATGTTCGCGCCGCCCGCGCGCAAACTCTTGTACGCGCCGACGTAATATTGCCAGCCCACCACAAATTGCACGATCGTCGCAGCGAAGAGCATGACAAAATTATCGTTGCCGAAAGACACCCACCCGAAATCGCGCGACATGCTGTAGACGACCAAGGGCAAGGTCAGAATAAAGCCAAGGATCAGCAATCGTTTTTGATGCGCGGTTTCCGCTGCGCGCACTTGGGCTTCGACATCTTCGACGGATTCGGTCTCGCGCACATGAACGACATTGAAACCCGCTTTGCGAATCGCTGCCACGAGTTCGGCGATGCTCGTCATACCGGGAATAAATTCCAGCGACACGCGCTCCGTAGCGTAATTCACGCTGACAGAGAGGAGATCATTTTGAGCCGCGAGTAATTTTTCCAACGCCAGCGCATCAGAGCTATCCCGCAAACCCGTGATCGGCAGTTCGGCTTTGCCGGTGGCGATGCCAAAACCGATTTGCGTGACGCGGTTGATGACGCTCCGCTCATCGAGCTGGGTCGGATCGAATGTGAGCGCGAGTTTCTCCGTCGCCAGATTGACGTTGGCAACGCTGACGCCGGGCAGTTTGCGAATATGGCGTTCGATGGTTGTGGCACAATGCGCACAGGTCATGCCGATGACGGGCATTGTGACGTTCTTGGCTTCAGACACAGATCACCTTGGTTTGAATTTGGGAGATTAGACGTTATGGATTGCGTTGTGGGGCAACCCGAGTTCTGCTGCGCCATTTTTCAACACACGCTCAATCGCCGGAATTAGGTCGGTTTTCACGGTGGCTTTTGTAACCATTTCATCCCCTCCAACTGCGAGAATTGCCGAACGCGACCCTATTCCATCTTCAGGTATTAGCACGATAATGCGGGTCTCGGGAAAAACGACCCGCAAAAGGGGAATCGTCCATAAACCGCCCAGATTGGGCAAGTGCAGATCAATCAGGACAACCTTGGGTGCAAGTGTTTGCGCTTGGACCAGGAAATCTTCACCGCTCCGCGCTGTGCCAACCATCACGATCCTATCCTGATGGTACGTGCGAAGCAAAACATCCATCATTTGGATAAAGTTTGGATCACTATCCGCGAGCATCAAACTCACGGAACAGCTATTTCCGTTCCTATTCGAGCGGGGGTTGGTTCGTTTGGAAAGAAACATTTTTTTGCTCATCGTATGGACTTGAGTTACAACTTGGCGTGGTCGGCACGCATCAACTAGTCTTTCACCGGCACCGGATGAAAACCCAGATCAGTCGCCGCCGCGATGATGGCTGATTCATTCAGACGCGTTTCGTCGTACAGCACTTCCATCTGTTGTTTGTGATAGCTGGCAGAGACCCGCTTGATGCCGGCGAGTGAGTCTTCTAATCCTTCCAAGGCGATCACGCAGTTGGAGCAGTACATTTCTGGAACACGAAAGACCTTTCTGATCATTGTGAGATACCTCTTAGCGAAAGACGATTTGCCCGGTGTACATCCCCATCGAGCACGCATAACGAATCACCTTGCCTTCGGGCTGGGACGGAATGTCGAAGATCGCTTTGCCCGTCACCGGCAGAGTCTTTTCAATGCCTAGTTCCGGGATCGTAAAGGCAAGGGAGCAGGACGTTGTGTTTAAGGTCAAGACGGTAAGTTGATTGTCTTGGTTCGCCTTGGCGTACACCGTCCTGGGTTCATAACCTTCGTTCTTGGCAAGCAGGATCATGTCGCCGATGGAATCATTCGATCCGATATTGTGAGCGCTCGCGGACGGATTGGCGAAATCCGAGAATGCCTGAAACGCCGTCGTTAATGAAACTGGCGCACCCGAGAGATTCAAACCACTATCAATGGCATATCCACCCAGGATCAACAGGACCACCGCGACGAGCCGCATGAATTGTTTTTCTAAAACGGCGCCCATGCGCGCGGCGAAATAAGCCACAGCAAAAAATGCGGGGCTAGCTCCCAGCGTAAAGGCAAACAAAATTGCGGCGCCCGCAAGTGGATTAGCCGTTCCCAAAGCCACCGCCATCATGCTCTGAGAAATGCCGCAAGGAATGAGCACTGTCATCGCCCCCAGGAATACCGGCGCGGCGAGTGCGGTCTTACCTTTTGACGATTTCCGAATGAACCGGGTCACAAATGAAGGCGTCTCAAACGTGAAATAGCGAAAGAGGGGATGCACATTGAACATGCGGAGGGCATTGCCAATCATAAAGATGCCGATGGCGAATTGCAGAATTGCCCGCATCATTGGAGAAAGCGACAGGGTGGAACCCAACGCGCCCAGCAAGACACCAAGCAAAGTATACGCCACCAATTTCGCTAATAAAAAGATCGCAATAGGTGCCGCGAGTTGCGGACGGGCGACTTGAGTCATTGGACGATTTTGCAAATCCTTTTCCACCTGGTTCGCCAGGGAGCTGGCTAACAAGCCACCTTGCACCGCCATGCAACTCAATCCACCCGCCGTCAATCCCGTGATGAAAGCAATCCAGATATCAACCATGTTTCACCTGTGTGTTTTGTACTTGTGTAGGTCCTGCACAATCAGTGCAATGTGCTTTGGTACGATGACCGGAGCGAAGAAGCTTGCATTCGTGGCAGGGAGATCTCTCAACCTCGCTTCACTCCGGCTTTGACGATTCGCGAAACCTTGCTGATTTTACTTGGATTTCGCAAAGGCAATATCGCCTTGAATAACTTGGGTAGATGTCTGCGAAATCCGAACTGACATTTTTACATCCAATCCATAGTTCCTTCTTACTAGGAACCAATGCCCTCAGCGTCTTCCGGCGTCAACGAGATGCTGACGCCGGAAGAGCAATTCGATTTACGGTGTTGTTACACTGGCAACGTTCGACCATGCGGATGTATCAACCGGATTTACTGCGCGAACCCTGCAGTAGTAGGTTCGTCCGCGAGGCACGCCCGCCCGAGTGTACGTCGTCGAATTCGCGGGTATATTGTTGATGGTGATTCGGTTAGCCGTGAACGTCGTGTTCGTAGCACACTGGACTGTGAAGCTAGTTTCGTTGGTGGCATTGTCTGTCCAGTTCATCGTTATGCTGTCGAGTAAGCCCGCTCGAGCTGCCGTGAGTGTCAAGCCCGAGGGCGCAGCAGGAGCAGTGACGGCTATGGATACTTCATTCGAGTAAGCCGAGTATGATGTCGTCCCTCCTGCCACTCTTGCGGCTCGCACTCGATAAGTATAGGTGTTGCCTACCACCAAGTTGTTCCCCGTCCAGCTCGCCGAACCGGTACCAGCTCGCGGTCCCGGCGCTGCGATTTGGGTAAAGGCGCCGCCGTTGACACTGCGTTCGATCCTAAAGCCGGTCTCGTTGGTGGCATTGTCCATCCAAGTCAGTCGCACACGCAGTGGTCCGCCCACTAAGGTTGCAACCAGGTTGGTTGGAGCGGCTACAGATGAAGCGATTGTAACCGACACCGTATTAGAGGGTAGAGACTCGGCGTTCATGGTAGGAAAGCCGGGTGCGGCGGGCAGTGTAAAGTTAGACGACAGTGAGCTTCCCACCAAATTGGTCGCGAGCACTTGGTAGAAGTACGGAGTGTTCGGTACGACTGTCGTGTCTGTGAACATCACAGTCGCGCCCACTCCCGGTCTGTCCGCGGACAACAACGTGCTTAGAGTCGTCCATGGACCTGTACTGGCGGCGGCTCGCTGGACTGTAAATCTCGTCTCAGTCACAGAGTTGTCTGTCCAAGTCAATCTTGCACTGCCATTGCTTTGTGTGGCACTGAGACCGGTAGGCGCATCCGGTGGCACAACCAGCGACACCGAGTGCATCATGTCCATCTCTTCATGCGCCAAGATGTGGCAGTGGTAGACGTGTTCCCAGCCCAAGCTGACCTTGTCGTTGACGACCGTTACCGGATCCCCTGCTGGATTCTGGAATCCATTTGGTAATGGTCCCATTAGAGTGACCCCCGGTGCCTTGGACGGATCAAGCACCCGCTCGCTGTTGGGAATTCTAAAGGGTTGATTCAGCGGAGCCACTGGTCGCAACGCCACGATCGTATCCTGAAGTGGATTGATCCTGACGGTTTCTTTCCAACCCAGCTCATTAGCGTCCGGCAGGCGGGTCGCATTGTCCCAGGCAACCCGGTTGATCAGTTGCACATTGAACTGATGAAAGTGAATGGGATGCGTGTCAACGCCATTGTGGGTGATCTTCCAGATTTGCGTTCCATCGCCCGGCGATGGCTCAGACATCGGCACCATTGACACTCTGATCAGGTCCACAGGCGGAGATGGGAAGGGGTAGGTGATGAACCCTTTTGCGCCCCCTGTAAGCCCCAACATACCACTCATCCGTCCATACTCGTCGTACACTTCACTTGCTTCGTCATGCAGGGCTTTCTTCTCAAACGGGATCGTTACGGATGCGCCCGAAATCGTTTGGAACGTCTTGGAACTATCCGCGATGCCTACTTTTGTCACGGCTTCGCTGGCGAACGTCCGGTTGTAAGCAGAGTTGTATTGGGTGTTCGGGATGATAACCGGTTCTTGGGATACTTCAAAGACACCGCGCTTCGGGTCGGCTCCATCGGCAAACACCGCATTCAACGTGGCGAGATTGTACGTGGGAGCCGGGGTAACATTGTTCACACGGATTTGCATGATGGTGCGAGTGTTGGGACCATAGCCCGGTTGTGTGTCAGGCGTACCACCCGTATCTGTGTGGTCCCCTTTGCCCGTGTAGTAGTCATAGCGTACGTCGAGCGCTGGGAACGGCGCGGGCGAGTCGTTGTAGAGAATGAGTGTTCTGCCGGCGAAAGCCGAAAAGTCAACGATGACGTCTGCTCGTTCCGCGGGACCGAGAATCAGAGTCCCTTGGTTCACAATTCCCACGTCGAAGTTGGTCTGGTCACCGTTCCAGCCAATCGGCTTGTTGGACAGTACCACCGGCTTGGGCAAAAAGCCGCCTTCGGTTCCGACCTGGATAAATGACGGTCCTGCTGTGGTTGGGTCGGCTACCATGTAGCCCGCCGGGTAACCAGCAACTCCAGCCGGGGCAGGCGCCAACTTGACTTCGGTATTGGTTGCACCATCTGCTGCGCGAACAGTGGTCGGGTCAGCCACGTAGAGTTGCAGATTCCAGAACCGATCATCGGCTGCATTCAGGATGCGGAAGCGGACTGCCTTTGGATCCACTACCAGATAGGGGTAGGCAGTGCCGTTGACGATTGGCGTGTCCATGAACGCCTCCGTCGCCGCAGACACGTTCGGTGTGCCGGGCATCAGAGGCGGCTCCCAGGGTCTAGTACAAGGTTGACCAACACCGCAGTCGTAGTATGGATTGGCAACGGGTCCGTAGGTGAGATTAGTTGCGGGGGGCCAGAACCAGGGAGTATAGTGCCAGCGACCAAACGCGTTCATTCCGCTCAAGTCACCTGGGTTCTGGTTCGGCATGTAAACATGCGGGTACCACAGGTCGCCCGAGCGCGGAACAAAGGGCCAAGTTGGATCCTGCGCGGCAATGGTGGCGGAATCAACAAACGTCCGATCCTGGATGATCAGGGGAATCCCGATATCCGGAAGGACGCGTGCCGAGCCAGGATTGACGCCGGATACGTTCGTACCATTGATCATGTCCTGTTCGACCTGGTCTGTGATCAAGTAACCCGCGGCTTCACCGGCGTAGACATTGAGGCGGGTGATGCCAAAAGAGTGGTCATGGTAGAACATGAGCCGGGCGCTCTGCTCATTGTTATAGTAGAAGGTCAGCTCGCCTTGTGCCGCAGTCCTCCCAGGATTCGGCATGTCGGGAACGTTGTACACACTGACCCCACTGGGGTACTGCGTGCTTTCACCCGATGGTGTAGTCCACTGGTGGGCTGTGCCATCGCTGATCCACGGGATCAGACCACCATGAAGATGCAAGGTGGCACGATTCTGTGTAAAGCTTTCCTTCACTCCTGGTAACCCTATCCGATCCAGGGGACCTTCTCCCGCGCCCATGACAGTGCTATCAACCGGGAGGAAGAGATTGCCGCCAGCGCCGGTGGGAAGTCTGTTCCGGAACGTGATGCGGACTGGACGATCTCTCTGCGCGACGATGGTAGGTCCCAGATAGTGAATCGGGGTGACATCCACGCCATTTCTAACTTGCACGTAACCGCGCAGTCTCGTTGGCGGCAGGTCAGAGTGCATTTTTTCGGTGTACTCGCGCAGTTCGATTACATAGCAATCGGCGACTTGACCGGAATAGGTGCAAGCATCCGGTTCACCGATCGGGATGAACTGCCCCAGGTTGTTCGCATTCGCCGCGCCCGCGCCCGGCAACGAGTCAACAAATTTTCGGATGCCGCCGCTGAGCGAACCCAGTGCGCCACCAATTGTTGCGGTGGCAGCGGCGTCAACCCCAGTCGTATCCTCAATGAAAACGATCGGCGCGCTGTACCCAGTGCCTCCGTTCGTCAGGGTGAGGGCAGTGATGACCCCACCGACTACAGTTGCACTCGCGGTTGCGCCGGTGCCGGTGCCGTAGACATCCGCGATCGTAACGACCGGCGCGGTGTAGCCAGTGCCCCCACTGTCGAGCGTGAGACCGGTGATGGTCCCCATTGGGAGCGGGCTATTGGCATAGTTCGCGTACGGACCAAAGTAATGGGGAACTCCCCCAGGTTCGAGCACCGGCGGTGGGACTGCCGCGGGGGCATTCGCCGGGGCTTTCCCGTTGGTTGGTTTGCTCGTGGTGGTTTTCCCAGAGACTCCTGGTTTGAGTCCCTTTGCCGCCGCGCGCTTCGCCGCCGCTTCCCGATCGGCTTGGGTGACAGATACCAATTTCTTTCTAGGCGGTGGTTTCTGCGCGCTCGTGACATCACTGCCTACGAGTAAAAGACACGCGGCAACGATGGCGAGAAGCAGTAGTTTTAGAAATTTGTGGTTGAACATGGAATTTCTCCCTTGAAAATACGGCACACCGGTCGGGTCTTTGCCCAGCATCCAGTCGAGGATCGGCGGACCGACGGAGCCAGTGTTGCCAGGAAACAGTGTTCGGAAACGCTAAGGTTCGTGGCGATCATCGAACAGCTCAAACACCCATACTTGATTCTCCTTTCTTGAGAAATAAAAACCGCGCTCACACACTCAAGTGAACACGGTCGGTTTCGCCATTTGCTCCCTCTGGTCTTCGGCGACCACTTTTCAGAACGACCAGAGATCAAGGCATCCGCATTGATGAGTTTATTCGTCATTGACCTTGGCGATGCCGGCATCATTTCCGGTGCGCTGGCACGCCAGGGTTAGAACGCAGTTCCTCAGCGTTCAACGAATGTTCGTCCGTTTGTAAAGTTTAGGGGCTTACCCATGCACTTGGCGCACTGTGCCGCGCGCCATTTGAAGCGGTCTGGCTGCCATTCGAATTGCCAATTCCAAACTTGCCGGAGATTTTGAATTTCGGCGAGATTATCCAAGTCTGACGCATTCGCGAACGCAATGGTTTGGAGGAGATACACGCCGTCTTCGCCGATGGATTCCGCCAATTCGACCTGGCTGGTCAGGTCATCCGGCACCTGGAACACCAACATGTTGCGGAAATAGCGTTGATACCAATGGGGGCGCGCAATCTGGCGAACCCATTCATACCGTTTTGCGACGAGCGCTTGAACCGCATTCTGCATCGCCGACGCCACCGACTCCAAACTCGTGCGTGCACACACCGATTGGACAACATAACTGGCATCGGCAAGCGGCAGACGGCTTTGCCACGGGGCGTACGTTTCTTGTAATCGCGTGAGCACCTGCTGGAATTTTTCCCGATGCGATACATTCCGGCAGAGCCGTTGGCGAAAATCGCGCATGACATCCGTGCTCAAGCCGGGATGCGCGATCGGCAAATGCAACGCATACTTCCAATCGGTGCGCACGCGTGTGGCTTCCGCCGCCTGACGATCAGCCAGTCCCTCGTTAAACTGAAAGATGAGCACGAGACTAGAAAGATAAGGAAACTCTTTGGGAATGCCCTCCTCCGGATACAGGCATGCCAGGTCAATATCCGCGAACAGTGAATCTGCCATATCGCCGATCATGACATACACATTCTTTTTGCCGAACAGGGCTTTGGTCGCTTCGACTGTTTCAATTGGTAAAGCGGGTAAAGGATTGGAATACATTGGACAACCTGGATGCCGGTTGATCTCGGAAAAAAATGGATCAATAATTTATCAGCGCATCAGTGCACCGATTATAGCGGCGGGTGGTCTGGTGGGGAAGCGTACTAAACTGGGATTTTCAACGCGGAATAATTCGGTGAAGAAATAGAAAATAAATCGAGTGGTCGCATCCGTACAAACTACGGAACGCGTGTTTTGGTAGCGACGTAAAACTCACTCGCCAATGAACTGTCACTCTATGCGGGGCACTGATCGCATCCCAGGTCTCCCAGGTTCCTGGGTAACACGATGTGGAGAAGGCGTGGGGACATGTCCCAAAAAATAAAAATGCCAGTCCCAGGAAAGAGACTGGCAGCGGCGTTGAAAATTATTCCTTCCAGGTTTGGAAACCTGGAAGGTATGCAGTTTATCTTAGAGCAGATTCCACCTTGATTTACGGTTGGTATTGTAGAGACGTTGGATGCAACGTCTCTACAATACTATAAACCAAACCGGAATTCGCTCTATGCCTTCACCACTTTGACTTTGGTATCGTAGAACACGGCGCTGCCGCCGAACGAATCAACGAGCGTCGTATTCTTGAGGTACGGATCCACGCGCATTGCCGCGTTCGCGTGCACGCCGCGTGTGCGGCGCACGTCGCCCTTGACCACCGCGCCGTCAATCGTCACGTCCACGCCACCGTAGGCAAAGTGTCCAAAGCCGAGCGGGAACGAAACGACGCCGGGGCGAATCCCTTGCACAACTTTTAACTTGCCGACGATGGGAACTTTTTGTCCATTCTTCAGATCCCATTCGCCGTTCGGATTCGTCGCCGAGACGACGCGCACGCGATCGCCGTTCTGCAAGCCGCGTTTCGCCGCATCGTGCGCGTTCATCAGGATAAAGTTTTCCGGCAAAAGCGCCAACAGCCAATAGTTCGTCGCCGTGCGCGATTTCGTTTGATAGATTTCGCGGTACGTGATGAGCGACAGATCGAATCCTTGCCCTTCGTCCGGCAAGGGATTCTGCGTGACATCCATGCCGGGCGGGATGAAGGTGGGATAACCCAGGATGGGTTTGCCCGTCATCGCGTGCTTCAGTTTCGCGGTCTTTTCCTGATATAGATTGATCAGTTTGCCGTACTTGTTCGCGACCTTGTCGCCGTCGTAAATTTTCGCGTAATCCTGGAAGCGTCCGCCGCGATTCAGCACCGTGACGAATTTTGCCCACAACTTGTCGCCGACCAGCGCTTTCCACGCATCGGGGTCGAACACCGTCTTGGGCAAGTGCTTGCGCGCGTCGAGGAACAATTTCTGTTCCGCGTCATCCGCGTCCGGCACGCCGTCCGAGCCGTCGCTCTTTTCGCCGAACGCCAGGTTCGCGACCATCCGCACGTACAGGTCGTTCATGTGCGTCAGCGATTTGCCTTCGCCGAAACCGTGCGGACCGAAATTCGGCAGGTTGAGTTTTTCTGCGAGACCCAGGATCATCGCTTCGAGCGAGAGCGGCATTTCGCGCCCGTACACCTTCACCGTCTCGATGAGCGGCGCGATGGTCGGCTGGCGCACCGGTTGAACCTTGACCGTCATCGAAGGATGCGAGCCGGCAAATTCCCAGCGTTCGAGATTCGACAAATCGGGGAAGATGTAATCCGCGTACATTGACGTTTCGCCGACGACGATGTCGCTCGTGACGAACAGCGGAATCTTGTTCGGATCGGCGAGAATGTCAATGTTCGTGTTGCCAGCCGGCAGCGAGTACACCGGCGAACCCATGTACAAAAACAACGCTTTGATTTGGTACGGATACGCGTCGCCCATCGAAGGAATCAGTTCCTGATAAATGTCCGACGCGAGCGGATACCAATTGCGTTTCGCGGGATAGCCCTCGAAGAGCGTGGACTCGTCATACTTGGCGTCGTGGCGAATGATCGAAAGTCCGAACGGATTGTGTTTGTTCGGCACCATCTTGCCCAGATCGAAAGGTCCCGCCGCTTTTGCGCCCGCCGCGTCGTACGTCGAGACGCGCACGAACCCACCCTTCCAATCATAATTGCCGAGCAAGAGATTGAGATTGTTCCACGCGAGCACGTTGTAAAAACCGTTCGTGTGTTGCGACACGCCGCGGTGAATATCGCACACCGCTTTCTTGCCATGCTGCGTCAACTCGCGCGCAATTTCTTCGAGGTCGCGCGCGTTCACGCCGGCGATCTCCGCCCACTTGGAAAATTCGTTCGCGTTCGCCGATTCGGTCAAGATCACAAAACCCGATTTCACTTTGAAATCCTTGACCGACGCGTCCACGACGAGATCGCCAACGACCGCGGTCTTTTCATCGTTCGGGTCGAGCGCGACCGGCTTGCCGTCCACGAGCGCGACGAGCGGATCGAACGCGAATTCTTTATCGCCGGCTTTCCAAACGTTCAGGTCCTTGCCGTCCTTGTCCTTGACGGTCTCTTTCGTCGCGATGCCGGCTTCACTGCCGCGCAAGAACACGGTCGGCGCGCCCTTGTCATCCAGCTTGACAAGCCAGGTCGCGTTGCACCACGACGCTTCCTTGTTCGCGGTCGCCGCGGCTTTGTTCGCGTTGCGAAGGAATTTCTCGTCGTACTTTTTATTCTCGACGAGATAGCGAATGAGCGCGAGCGCGAGCGCGCCTTCGGTGCCGGGTTTGTTCGGCATCCACTTCCACGCTTTCGCCGCGAGTTTCGAAAGGCGCGGGTCAATCACCGCGAATTTCAACTCGCCGGTGACGAGACGATTCGTGATGCGCGGCACGCGATTCGACGGACCATAGTTGCCTTCGAATGGCGATGCGCCGACGAACAAAACGAACTCGGCATTTTCCGTGTCGGCTTGCCAATAGAATTTTTCACCGCCGGTGAAACTGCCCGCACTGAATTGCTCGCTCATCGCCTTGCCGGAAAAGTACAGCGAGCCCTGGCACACGGTCGTGTGTCCG
This sequence comes from Chloroflexota bacterium, assembly GCA_016219275.1. Lineage (NCBI taxonomy): Bacteria > Bacillati > Chloroflexota > Chloroflexota bacterium. Next base: position 47,118 of record JACRBM010000076.1, on the reverse strand, counting down.
TGCGCGTTCGTCGAGCCGAACGCATCGCGCGTAAAGCGATTGATGAAATCCGAACGTCCGCCCTTCAAGCGTCCCCACGAGAAATTCAACTGATTGTTTTTGGGTCCGAGATCCGGATGATCGGGATCAATCAATTTGTCGAGATCGTTCTTGAACTTTTCTTTGAACGCGGCGACGAGCGCTTTTTTCTTGTCCTTGTCTTTTTCTGCGAGGATGGGCGGCAGCGCGTCCGCCATCGCTTTAGCAACCTTGGGGTCTTTGAGCGCGTACATTTCTTTCAAGCCGGTCACGGCGCGATTTTCTTCGCCCGGCACGTTCGCGAAGAGTTTGCCACCCTCGACGATTTCGGCGATCGCTTTGTCGAATTCGATCGTCTGCCATTTGTTCTCGCCGCGTTTGCCCGCGCGCTTGAGCACCTTGACCAGGCGATACGGATCGTACGTCGTTTGAATCGCCGCGTGCGCCTTGGGGCAGACCGCGCCGTCAATCGTCGCGGCTTCCGCCATCGTCGTTTTGTATGCCAGGTGCGGATTCAAGGTGAATGGGTTGAACGGGTTGCCGTCAATTTTCGAAACGACGCCGTTGATGATTTTAACTTTGATGCCGCAGTTGGTGTTGCACTGTTGGCACACGCTGTAAATGATGTTCGCCGGATTCGCGAGCGAATACCCCTGCTCCGCCGCGGCTGCCGCCGAGTTCGTCATCATGTCCCACGCGACGTTCAACGTTCCCGCCATCGCCGCCGAGCCGCCGAGGAACGCGGAGATTTTCAGAAAATCGCGGCGCGTGATGTCGGGAATCGGTTTATCGAGAATTTTATTTTGGTCATCCATTTTCATTTCTCCTTATTCGCCCATTATCACTCTAGTTGACGTTTCACGCCTCGCTCCCACGCGGCGCAAGCGGCAGACGATCATAGCCGACCAAAAACGCGGCAGTCGCCAGTCCGATGATGCCGGCAGAGAGCGCCCATTCCATCACACTGGGAAAATAGGCGAACTGCAGACGCGAGTCTTGGAATGCCGAGATGAGCGCGTCCAATTCGGGTACAGTCAGCGCGGGGAATACGATGTTAGCGCGCGCGACGGCAAAGCCGATGAGCAGGCACACGCCTATCCAGCCAACCATTTGCGGACGCCGTGCCATTCCCGGCAATAGCAAAACGATGAGGGGCAATAGCGAACCGATTCCGATTTGCAAAATCCAAAACCCCCACCAGTATTGCCCAAACATCACTTCGTTGACTGCCGCGACATTTTGCGGGACGCCGCCGTACAAACTCTGCGAAAAATCTGCCCACAGGAAATAGAGTTTGATGATTTGCAACGCGATGCTGGCAACCGCGAGCACCCACAACTGCTGGGGCAAGCGCGCGTCTTTTGGATCGCCGAACAAGCCCAGCGCGCCCATCATCACAGCAGCGCCCGATGCAAGCGCAAAGAACGGGAACTGGACAGGGAACAAGCCGACGTGCCAGAACGCGCGCGCGGCTTGCACACCCATCAGCGCGCCGACCGCGCCACTCAGGAAGATCGCCAGCGGAATGCCTATCGCCATCAAGACCTTGAGCCATTTTGCCTGCGCGGGACGAAACGTCAGGATGAGCGCGATGAGCGAAAGTAGCCCGAACGTCGTGTACCCCCACACGATCTGTGCCATCACCGAGTTGGCGCTGCCTTGCAGATAGACTTTCCAAATACGCTCCAGATGTCCCAGGTCGAACCAGATGTGGAGCAAGCCCGCGCCGAGTGTGATCAGGGTCAGGTACAAGGCGAGGCGTCCCGTGCCTTTGAACAGCGCGACGTTGAACACATAGTCTAGCGTCGCGACGATGAACGCGCCCGCGGCAATTCCGACGAAGAACAAGTACATCGCCACCCAAAAGCCCCACACGACGTAACTGCCGTACGCGGCGCTTTCGTGACCGAACATGAGACGTTCGGACAAACCCCACAGACCAGCGACAATCGCAACTGTGCTGGCAACGTAAAGTAATCGTTTTAACATGTTGGTTCTCCCCTTGACTAGAGCAAATAGTGCACTTTGGGTTGTGTGCCGAGTTCTTCTTTCAATCGCGTGACGTTCGCCGAGCCAATCAAACTACTGATGAGCGCGTCCGGGTCATTGGCATCGCCAAAGTACGTGGCGCGCCCAATGCACGTCGTCACGCAGGCGGGTAACATTCCGGCGTTCAAACGATGAAGACAAAAGTGACACTTGCGGACGTTGCCAATCGGTGAGTCCTGCCCCTTGCGTTCCCATACGCGACCATACTCGTAACTGGCAGCCGTTTCGTACGGCTCGACGCGTGCGCGTCCGACGATGATTCCTTCCTGGGTTGGCGCGCGGTTCGTGTACTTTTCGCCAAAGTCAAATGTGCGCGCGCCATACGGACACGCGGTCACGCAGTACCGGCAACCGATGCATTGATCGTAATTGACTTCGATGATACCATCCGCGCGTTTGAACGTCGCGTTGACCGGGCACACGTTCACGCACGGGGGATTGTCGCACTGCATGCACGGACGCGGCACAAAGCGGCGCGTCACGTTCGGATACGTGCCGATTTCTTCTTCCAGCACCGGGCGGTACACCACGCCGGGCGGCAGTTTGTTTTCGACGATGCACGCAATCGTGCAGGATGAACAACCGACGCATTTGCGTAGATCGAGCACCATCGCCCAACGGCGCGCTTTGACGTCTTTCTTTAACGCGCGCTTCAAATCCTCTTGCATTCTGAGAAGCGGATCTTCGGGCATTCCGACCGGCGCGCTGCTGACGACGAATTGGACGAGTTCTTGTGTCGTGACAGGCATCCTTACCTCCTTGAAAAATAAAAAACCAGAGAGACATCTTTGTTGCTCTCTGGTCTGATTCTAACGTGAATGAATAATGGATTGTAGCAGGGAAATCCTGTGATGCTCGACACAATGCGAGGGAAATCCCTCGCGTTTCGTGGAATGTGGCGGGGAAAACCTTGCAGTAGTTTTCCGGTTTGATTGTGCAATAGTGCGACAGTTTGACAACGATCGCACTATTGCACGATCAAACTATCGAACTATTCAACCATCCACCCTTCTTGAATCGCGTACCGCACGAGCGCGGCGCGGCTCGTCAATCCCAGTTTTTCCATGCCGCGCGCGCGATAACTCTCGACGGTCTTGACGCTGAGCGACAATTGTTGCGCGATGTCTTGATTGGTGTGTCCGAGCGCGACGAGTTTCAAGACCGCGCGTTCGCGTTCGCTCAGTTCGGCAGTAGACGTGCTCGGCGCGTTAGAAGGGATCATCTTGTCAATCAAGATTTTCGCGTGCGAGGGATGAATGTAGACGTTGCCGCGCATCACCGCGCGAATCGCGGAAATCAATTCCGCGTCCGCCGCGCTTTTGGGACAATAGCCCGCCGCGCCGGCTTCGAGCGCGCGGCGCAAGTACCCTTCTTCCTCATGCATCGTCAGAATGAGCACGCGCACGTTTGGTTGGGCGCGTTTGACCTGACTCAGAATCTGCAAGCCATCGGTCTTGGGCATGGTGATGTCGAGGATGAGCAGATCGGGCACATGTTCGCGCACTGCCGCGAGCGCCTCCAAGCCATTGGTCGCTTCGCCGACAACGAGCATGTCGTCTTGCGCGTTCAACAGCATTTTCAAACCGGAACGCAAAACCGCGTGATCGTCGGCAAGGAGGATGCGAGTCTTGGTCATCACAAGCAGGCTGGAAGAGTTACGCGGGAACAGCGGTCAAATTCTGAATGACCACTTGGCGCTCTGCGCCTGATGTAAACACATGCTGCGACGCATCCAAAATTTCAATACCGACAATGCGCCCATCCGGTGCATAATTGATCGCTACATCTTCCGAGAGTCGTTGCGTCGTCACTTGCGCGGATTCCTCGATGAATCGGATATACACAGCGTCAACTTGAGAATCGTATGAAATTTTCATCACGCGCTCCTGTTAGAAATAAAACGTGTAGACGGTGACAACAATCAGTGCATCCACTTCTTCAGCAACGATTGCCACGATTTGTTGGATAGCGTACGTACGCCCACCCCATCGGTGATCGTATTGAAAATTCTTGCGGAATCCTTGTCGTCCCTTTTTCGCCGGCACAGTTTCTCCAGTTCGAATGGTCTCGGTCACTTTAGCTTCGTCAGTGCCACGCTCTGCCATTTGTTCCAGTGCGTGTTTTGAGAACTGGATTGTTTTCATGGGTGTCTCAACCTGTGAGCGCAAACTTGATTGCGCCAAGTCTATCACATTCGCTTGGGCTTGGCAACTGATCAGTCAATCGGAATTTCCACAAACACACTACTCCCCGCGCCCATCGCCGACTCGATCTGCAAGCGTCCGCCAACCAATTCCGCGCGTTCGCGCATGCCGTGCAAACCCAGTTTGCTTTCTTCTTGCGCCGATTCGAGAATCGCACGTACATCGAAACCGCGTCCGTCATCTTCAACCACGGCGACGACCGCGCTTGACTTGCGCTCGACGACGATGCTGACATTTTTCGCGTGCGCGTGTTTCGCGATGTTCGTCAACGCTTCTTGCACGATGCGATACAGTGCGAGTTCCGTTTCCGAGGACAGACGACCGTTGTTAAAGCCGGTCATTTGCAAATCCGCGTTCAATCCAAAATTCGCGCGATACCCCGCGACGTAACGTTCGAGCGCGGCGGCAAGACCCAGGTCGTCGAGCAGCGCGGGGCGCAGTTCGCGCGCCATGCGCTTGACCGATTCGAGTGTCTGCGCGGCAATCTCGCGCATCGCATCGAGGCGCGCGCGCGTCGCGAATTCACTCGTATCGCTCGCGGCACGCAAGCCGAGCATCAACGAGGTGATCGCTTGCCCGGTATCGTCGTGCAGTTCGCGCGCGATGCGTTTGCGTTCGTCTTCCTGCGCGCCGATCACTTTTTCGAGCAACTGTCCACGCACGCGTTCTTTCTCGCGTAGATCGTCCCACAAGCGCGCGTTTTCGACCGCGACGCCAAGTTCCTGCCCGACGGCTTCGAGCAGTTTCACTTCGGCGTTGCTAAACGCCATTGGATCTGCGCTCGCGATGCCTAACACACCCAGGACGCGATCACGCGCGAGAATCGGCACGGTGACGTGCGACGCAACAGCGCGCGCGTCGCTCAGTTTGCCATCATGCAAGGGACAACGTTCAGGAAGCGGCGCGATCACGACCGATTGTTTGTCGGTCAACGCGACCGTGCAGGGGCAACCATGAAATGCCGTCGCGACCTCGCGTTGCCCGATTTCGCGCGGCAAGCCGAGCCAGGTTGTGAGTTGGATCTTGCTGTCGTCGTCCAACAGGAAAACCCAGCCCGCCGGCAAATCGAGCGTATCGAGCAAGGCGCGTAACGAATGTTCCAGCGTCTCGGCAAGCGATGCCGGCGCGTTGACCGCGTTCGCCACCGCGTTCAGCGCGGCGAGTTCGCGATTGCGCCGCAACATCGCGCGTTGGGTTTGATCGAGTTCGCTCGTCATGCGATTGAAGGCGGTCGCGAGTTGCCCGATCTCGTCGTCGCCCCAGGGTGGGACGCGTTGCGAGAGATCGCCGCGCGCGACGGCTTGCGTGACGCCGACGAGCGCGAGAATGGGACGCGTGAGAATGAGCGTGAGCAGGTATGCCGCGCCGACGCCGAGCAAAGAGACGACAAATGTCGTGAGCAACATCTTCCCGGTCAAATCATCCACCGCACGATAAACGCTTTGCTCGGTCAAGCCCACGCGCGCGATCCCGGCGCGTCCCTCGAAAATCGGCGTGGCGATGTCGTGAATGATCCCTTCGTCGCTTTCGAGGAGAACACTGTGGGCGCGCTCGGTCGGCGCAACGGAATTATTTTCGGCAAGCCCGCGCGGAAACCCGGCGACGAATGAGTGGACGAGGACGCGATTGTTCGCGTCGAGGATGAACGCATAGCGCAGATCGGCATTGTTCCGAATTGAATCCTGCAACAGTTCGTGCAGGGCATAGGTGTTGTTGATGAGGATGAAATCGGTCGAGTGCGCGGCAAGGTCGCGCGCGATGGAAACGCCGCGCTCTTGCAATTGCGCGGTCAAGGCGTGCGTCATGTTGACGCGCACTTGCCAGGTCACGCCAAAGCCCAGGAGGAGCACTAGCGCGAGGACGATGCCCATAATTTTGGCGCGGATACTGGGGCGTAGTAGCCAATGGCGAATGGCGAATGGCGAATGGCGGATCGCCGATCGGAACCCTGAAATTTTCATTGCGCCGTGTTCACTTGCAATTCGAGCGCGCGCGCTGAATCATAGATCCGATCGGATACTTGGACGAATCGTTCGATCATCAAATTCCGCAGGATGGTTTGGCCGTCTGGGTCGGCGCTCGTTTGGAGGAAAAGTTCCCGCAGCGTTTCTTTCAGCTGAGGGCTGAGATTGGGATTGACGACGACCGGCGGAATGCCAAAAGCCGGCGAACGATGAATCACGCGCGTACGTTGGGCAATCGTCGCGTCACGGGCGACGAAATAATCGTACACCAGACTATCCACGCTCGCGCCATCGGCGACTTTGTTGGCAACGGCTTTGATCGCGTTGTCGTGACTGTAGGTGAAAAAGAGGCGCGCGAAATATAGTTCGGGCGAGCCATCCAGCGATTTCACCAACGAGGTCGGATAGATACGTCCAGTGAGCGACATCGGGTCGGTGAACGCAAACACTTTGCCGCGAATGTCTGCCATCGCGCGAGCCGGGCTATCGGTGGGAACGATCAACAACGAATAGTACACCGTCTGCCCGTTGACCTGGGGCGCGACGAGCAATTCCATTCCGAAATCCCGTTGACCGACGACGTACGCGCTCGTGCAGACAAATCCCAGGTCTACATCGCCGCTTTTGATCAGGTCGTTCGCTTCGGCGTAGGTTTGGCGTTGCACCAGTTGGACGCGCCGATTGAGTTTGCGTCCGAGGTACGCCAGCAGGTCGCTGTAACTTTCAACGTTCCCTTTCGGAGAGATGACGGCGGCGACGACGACGCGCAGGGGTTTGGTATCATCGGGCGAGTACGCCACCGCTGAGGCAGGGTCTACATCGCTGAAACGAAAATCCAATCGGCTTGGCGGGGCGCTACAGGCAGAAAGTAGGAAGGCGATGAGGATTGCGCCGAGAGACACTAGTTGAGGAAAAGAGAAACGCTTCATTACGTCTAGTCTTCCTTTCAAACACGCAACCTATTTTCGCATCAAACGCGCCACGAGTCAAAATCGGTTGCCTGACCGGCATTCTCGCATCAGTGGGTCGCGGTAGCGTCCCATTCTGGTCAAAGAACGGGTACGCCTGTGAATTTGACAAATCCCGTCCACGCCGATATAATTCAATGTAGGTTGAAGTATTATCAACCATGGAAAGAAAAGCAAATGACAAAGACGGCGACGACGGTGCTGGCGAATAGACTGAAGGTTCTGGGCGATCCATCGCGGTTGGCGATTTTCGATCTGTTGATGCAAGGCGTCCAGTGCAATTGCGAAATCGGCGGCAATCTCAAAATGCCGATGAATCTCATCTCACATCACCTCAAGGTCTTGCGCGATGCCGGTTTGGTAAATGCCGAACGCGATGCGACCGATGCGCGCTGGATTTACTATTCGGTGAACCAAAAGGCGCTCGCACAACTGCGTGAGCAGTTCGGCGTGTTTCTCGATCCCAAACGCATCCAGGCGCGCCAACCGATGTGTGGTCCGCGCGTGGTCTCTGCGAAATCTAGTACGGCACGCCGATAGTTTTTTTGCTCTTCTAGTTCAATACCTTCGCCAAATCCTATCGGCGAGCGAGAAAAAAACCAGGTTTCTGCGAGAAACCTGGTTTTGGGCGAAGGTATTGTAGTTCAATGGATGTTGAAATGAAACGCCAGGTCCTTTTTCTCTGTACCGGAAATTCCGCGCGCAGCCAAATAGCGGAAGCGCTGGTCAATCGTTTTCGGGGTGAGCAATGGCGAGCCGTTTCCGCCGGCACGCGACCCATCGGCAGTGTGCATCCACTTGCGATTGCGGCGATGCAGGAAATCGGCGTAGACCTTGCCGGCGCGCGAAGCAAATCCACCGAAGAATTTCGCGCGGCGGCGTTCGACGTGGTGATAACCGTTTGCGACAGTGCGGCGGAAGAATGTCCGCTCTGGCTGGGGCAGGGCAAGCGCGCACACATCGGATTTTCCGATCCCGCGCGCGGAACACTGGACGATTTTCGCGCGGTGCGCGAGGACATTCGACGACGCGTGATCGAATTTCTAGATTCGTTCGAGCCAGATGTTAAAGGCGGGAAACGATAATGAGAATCATCGTGTTGAAAGCGGGATGATGGAATCGTCCCGCTTTTTGTTCGACAAAAATCAAGGAGGAAAAATGTTATCCATCAAAGTTCTCGGTTCGGGATGCGCGAATTGCCACAAGGTGGAAGCGTTGGCAAAGCAAGCCGTCACGCAATTAGGCGTTCAAGCCAACATCGAAACGGTGACGGACATGCAAGCGATTATGAGTTATGGCGTGATGAGCACGCCGGGAATTGTCATTAACGATAAAGTCGTTTCGACCGGGCGCGTGCCGGCGCTCTCGCAAATTACGACGATGATCACAACGGCGCTCCAGTGAATAGCGGACCGTGGGCGGTGAACAAGACAACCCAGACCATTTCCAAGTTGTTGATTGCGGCGATTGTGTGGTACATCGCGTACACGATCCTGCAACCCTTCACCGAGTTCCTCGCGTTCGATGTCTTGCGCCTCGCGCGCGGGTCGCATCTCGGCGAATCGGTCGCATTCTTTTTGTATGATGTGCCGAAAATCCTGCTCCTGCTCAGTGCGATGATTTTTCTCATCACCATCGTGCGTACGTTTTTCAGCGCGGAACGCACGCGGCGATTATTGGGCGGCAGACGCGTCGGGATTGGTAACGTGCTTGCGGCGATGCTGGGCATCGTCACGCCGTTCTGTTCGTGCAGCGCGGTCCCGCTCTTCATTGGTTTCGTCGAGTCCGGCATTCCACTCGGCGTGACGTTTTCGTTTCTCATCGCCGCGCCGGTCATTAACGAAGTTGCCTTCGTGCTTTTGTTTGGCTTGTTCGGTTGGAAGATTGCCGCGCTCTATGTGGCTTCGGGACTGACCATCGCGATTATCGCCGGCATCATCATCGGGCAATTACACCTGGAACGCTACGTCGAAGATTTCGTTTGGCAAATGCAAGTCGGCGCGGCGCAAGACGATTCGCTGAAGCTGACCTGGGAGGAGCGCATCACACGCGCCTGGGAAGCGGTGCGCGACATCGTCAAGAAAGTGTGGCTCTATGTCGTGATTGGCATCGCGGTCGGCGCGGGGATTCATGGTTACGTGCCAACGGATGCGCTGGCAGAGGTGATGGGAAAATCGGCGTGGTGGTCGGTGCCGATCGCGGTGTTGATTGGTGTGCCGCTCTATTCCAACGCGGCGGGCATGATTCCGATTGTTTCTGCGCTCATCGAAAAAGGCGCGTCGCTCGGAACCGCGCTCGCGTTTATGATGGCGGTGATCGGTTTGAGTTTGCCAGAAACGATCATCTTGCGCCGCGTGCTCAAACCGCAATTGATCGTCGTGTTTGTGGGGGTGGTCGCGCTCGCGATTATCCTGACCGGTTATTTGTTCAATCTTGTCATTTGACCAGAAAAGTTACACATTCGCCGTTGGCGCGTGGCGAATCGTAGGGCAAGTTTCCAACTTGCCAACTGATTTGATGGACGGGCGAAGCGGAACAAGTTGGAAACTTGTCCTACATTTTCAAGGGAGGAACGTATGTCGCAAAGTGTCTTTCAACGCCTTTCTTGGCTCGACCGATTCCTGCCGCTCTGGATTATCGCGGCAATGGTGCTCGGTGTGATCCTGGGAGCGATCGTACCGGGAATCAAAGACGTGTTCAACGCGCTCTCCATCGGAACGGTGTCGTTTCCGATTGCGGTTGGATTGTTGTGGATGATGTATCCTGTGTTGGCAAAGGTCAAGTACGAAGAACTCGGCAAGGTCGCGCAAGCGTGGGAACAATTTAGCGTGTCGCTCGTTCTCAATTGGCTGATTGGTCCAATCATCATGTTTGTTCTCGCATGGACATTCCTGCCAGACCTGCCGCATTTTCGTACTGGTTTGATTATCGTTGGGTTGGCGCGCTGTATCGCGATGGTGCTGATCTGGAACATGCTCGCGGGCGGCGACAGCGAGTACTGTGCGGTGCTGGTCGCGCTGAATAGCGTTTTTCAAATCGTGATGTACTCGCTGCTCGCGTACTTGTTCCTCGCGGTCGTGCCGAGCTGGTTCGGCATGCAAGGCACGGTCGTCAACATTTCGATGTGGGACATTGCCAAGAGCGTGTTGATCTTCCTGGGTATTCCGCTTGCGGCGGGTATCCTCACGCGATTCTATTTTTTGCGAACGCGCGGAAACGAATGGTACGAAACTAAATTGATGCCACGCCTGGGACCGACGGCATTGATCGGTTTGCTTTTCACCATCGTCGTGATGTTCTCGATGCAAGGCGACAAGATTCTCGCCGCGCCGCTCGACGTGTTGCGCGTCGCGATTCCGCTTCTCGTTTATTTCGTCATCATGTTCTTTGCGTCGTTCGCGCTCTCGCTCTGGCGCAAGTTCCCGTACGAACTCGCGGCGACGCAATCGTTCACGGCGGCGAGCAACAATTTCGAACTCGCGATCGCGGTCGCCGTCGGCACGTTCACGATTGCATCCCAGGAAGCATTGGCTGCCGTGATCGGTCCGCTGATCGAAGTACCGGTGTTGATCGGCTTGGTTTACGTATCGTTGTGGATCAAGCGCGTGTGGTTCCAACCGGCGAACGCCAAATCGGTCGCCGCGATAGGCAAGTGACGTTGGACGAATAATTCACGCGCGACCCTACTTGACAAATAGACAAATTTCGATATAATAGACGCATAGAAGGTTGTCTATATGTCAAAGATCACTCCTGTGGATTTTGCCAAGGCGCTTGCCGACGAAACGCGCCAAAAGATTATGCGGCTGTGCTGTTGCCAATGGATCAGCGTGAACGACATCGTCGCCAAGATGAACGTCGCCCAGCCGACCGTGTCGCATCACCTCGCGATTTTGCGCGAAGCGGGGCTGGTCAGCGTGCGCGAAGAAGGGCGGCAGACCTTTTACACATTGAATCAGGAGAAGGTCGTGGATTGCTGCGGACTCCTCATGACGGCGTTTGCCCCGGAACAAAAGACGACTCTCCGCTTGCTCAAGATCAACGATGAAAAGAGCTAGCGGCGTGTCTCTTTTTTTGCTCTGATTCATAGACAAGTGTCAATATGTCTGGGTGAGCATACCCAGGGATTCCGATTCGTACTACAAAAGTGGACACGCCGATGTCAGCATTCGCGTTGCCGGCGGCGAAAAATAAAATCAAACCATGGAGGATTGACATGTCGAACGTAATTGCGCCAGATGAAATTCGGAGTTCGGTGCGGGATCATTATGCGGATATCGCGCGCCAAGCGTCCAGTTGTTGCGGTCCGAGCGCGTGTGACTGCAACTCGAACTATCCCGATCAACTTGCGAACGCGGTGCCCGAAGACATCGCCAACTTTTCACTCGGGTGCGGCGATCCGATCACGATTGCCAGTTTGAAACCTGGCGAAACAGTCGTAGACCTGGGATCAGGCGGCGGACTCGATTGCTTTCTCGCGGCGCAGAGAGTCGGACCGACCGGTCGCGTAATCGGTGTGGACATGACGCCGGAGATGCTCGCCAAAGCGCGCGTGAACGCGGCGCGTCTGGGGGTCACGAACGTCGAGTTTCGCGAAGGGTACATCGAACATTTGCCCGTAGCGGACGGCGAAGCGGACGTGATCATTTCCAATTGTGTGATCAATCTCTCGCCGGACAAGCCACAAGTGTTCCGCGATATTTATCGCGCGTTGCGTTCGGGCGGCAGAGTTTCCGTTTCGGATATTGTAACGAATGGCGAACTGCCTATCGCGGTGCAGAAAAGTCTGGAAGCGTGGGGCGCGTGCGTAGCGGGCGCGCTCGATATGCAAGATTACATCGGCGGATTGCAAGCAGCTGGGTTTGTGGATGTCAGGGTCGAGCCGAAGGGCAAGTTTGATGCCGGTTTGTCGTCGCTGCCCGTGCACGCGCCATTCTCGGCGATCATTACCGCGCGCAAACCGTGATCGTGTGAGGGAAGAATGATGTCAGAGACAAATGATCGGATCGTTCGACCGACGACAAGTGTCCTCACGTGGGCGAATCGCTGGGATCACATCCTGGCGCGCTGGGCAATCAATCGGATGGGGCATCGCGTCGAGCCAGGATTGTACGCCCTCGGAAATCCGACCCAGGATTCGCCGGTGTTTGTCACGGCGAATTACACGCTCAGTTTCGACGCGCTCCGGTCGGCGCTTGGCGGGATGAATGCGTACATCTTGGTGCTCGACACACAAGCCATCAATGTTTGGTGCGCCGCCGGCAAAGGCACATTTGGCACGGACGAACTAGCACAGCGCATCGAAGCGACCGGGCTGCGCGACCGGGTCAGTCATCGCGTCGTGATCGCGCCGCAACTCGGCGCGCCGGGCATTGCCGCGCACGAAATCAAAAAACGCACCAGCTTCAAGGTCGAGTACGGTCCCGTCCGCGCGGCGGATCTGTCCGAATATCTCACGCGCCGCGAAGCCACGCCGGAGATGCGCCGCGTCCGATTCACTTTGCGTGATCGGTTAGCAGTCATTCCAGTCGAGATCGTCGGCGGATTGATTCCGCTGTTGATTGGCGCGGCAGTGGCTTATTTGTTCGGTGGCTGGGTCTCGTCGCTCGCGGTCGTCGCCGCGATTCTCGCCGGCGTCGTCGTGTTCCCAATTCTGCTGCCCTGGCTGCCAACGCACGATTTCAGCGCCAAGGGATTTTTGCTCGGCGCGTTGGTCGCGCTTCCGCTCGTCGTGTCGTCGTGGCAAGGCAACGCGGACGCGGTGGGGTGGTTGCGCGCCGGCAAAGCGATTGTTCCGCTGTTGATTTTTCCACCCATCACTGCATTCCTGGCATTGAATTTCACCGGCTCGACGACGTTCACCTCACGGAGTGGCGTCCAACGCGAAATCTTTACGTATGTCCCGGTGATGGCGTGGATGTTCGCCATCGGCATCGCGCTGATGATCGGGTTGCCGATCATTCGGATGATTGGAGGATAACGTGTTCAACGCCTATCAAACCACCACGCTCCAATTCAATCCGACTGAATGCAACGGGTGTGGAATGTGTTACACGGTTTGTCCGCACGCGGTGTTCAATCGCAATGGTCGCACGATCACGGTCGCGCACGCGGAAAATTGTATGGAGTGCGGCGCGTGCCAGCTCAATTGTCCGACGAACGCGATCACGGTAGATAGCGGCGTGGGTTGCGCGGCGGCGATGATGTACGCTGCGGTGACCGGCAAGCGCGAGCCGGTCTGTGGATGACGCGGACTCGTTCGCATCGCGCATCAAGGTGTATCTTTTTCAGCTGGCTTCTCGTCTGTAGAAGTAGAGGGGAGGTACACCATGCGGAAAACAATGAACAATCCACAAACACTGAATCGCACTTTCGCGACGATTGGGGATGGCGCGCTGCTGATCTGGTGGGGAATCGTGATCGCGATTGACCCTTTGACCATCGGCATCGGCGGAATCGGTACGGGCTTGATTTTGCTCGGCGTGAATGCCGCGCGATGGCTGAAAAGTATTCCCACTAATGGTTCGACGACTGCGATTGGCGTCATCGCACTCGTGTGGGGGGTGTTCGACCAGGCACTGGCATTACGCTTCGAAGCATCGTTCGCGACGATGCTGATTGTGATCGGTGTGGTCGTGATTGCATCTCTACTGACACGCCCAAAAACTGCGTAACGCGTTCGCGCGCGAGTTGTAAAGTTTATCAGAACGGGATCGAGCGATGAGTGAAATCGTAATGGATTTTGAAAAAATCCACACGGACTTTCGCCCTAAAATCGAACGCTACCTAACACGCCTCGTTGGCGCGTCTGAAGCAGAAGACCTGACGCAAGAGGTCTTTGTCAAGATCAGTCGCGCCTTGAAAACTTTTCGCGGCGAGTCCAAGCTGTCAACCTGGGTCTATCGCATTGCGACCAACACCGCACTGGATCGTTTGCGCGATGCATCTTTCAAGCGAAATGTATTTTCAGCGAGTTTCGATTCGGACGGGCTGGCGCGCGCGGATGAGAAAATTGCGGCTGAGGCAATCTCGCTGGATCAACAACTCTGTCGCAAGGAACGCGACAAGTGTTACCGGGATTTTGTCGCCAACCTCCCGCCGAATTATCGAACAGTCGTCGCGCTCAGTGATCTGGAAGAGTTGGCGGCGAACGAGATTGCCGATATCCTGGGTTTGAGTCTGGACGTAGTAAAAATCCGGTTGCATCGCGGGAGGGAGAAACTCTTGCGGGCGCTCAAGGACCATTGCAAGCCCGAAGACTGGCTCTAGAAAATTTTGGGCGGTACGCGACCGAACAAGTTCGAACGCTCTCTGTAAAGTTCTGCAGCACTTCGACCGGTTGAGTTTATTCTCAACCGGTTGTTTCTTTTCTAGGGCAGCCCCCCGTTTTCTGTTTGACAGATTGTAACTAATGCCGTCGCCGGTGCGTATATCAGACGGAGCACTCGCCGCACTCAAAACCGACGGACTCTTTGTCGGTCAATTGTCAGACAATTTCCTTGTTTCGCGGCGCATTTCGTCTTATCATCCTCAACGAAGCTGGTTTTCTTTAAAAACCATGACAATCTCTAGAGAACCTTGCGCTGGTTGAACTGGCTTTTAACGGGCGTTTGGCGAATCAACTTGCGCAATGTTCGGAAAGTGATCCAAATGAATGACGTGCAACAACGAAACATGCCGCAACCAAACGGCAAAGAACCGATCATCGAGATCAAGGATGTGGTGAAAAGTTTTCCGGTCGGGAATGGCGAGGCGACGATTCTCAAAGGGGTGTCGTTCGCGGTCAAGCCCGGCGAGTTCGTTTCGATTGTCGGACCCTCGGGCAACGGCAAGTCCACTTTGTTGAACATGGTTACCGGGATTGATCGTCCGACGCGCGGTGAGATCATTGTGACCGGTCAGCCAGTCCACAAGATGAGCGAAGACAAACTCGCGGCGTGGCGCGGGGGCGCGGTCGGCATCATCTTTCAGTTTTTCCAGATGCTACCCGCGTTGAGTCTGCTCCAAAACATCATGCTGCCGATGGACCTTGCCGGCAAATTCTCGCCGAAGGAGCGGCACATGCGCGCGATGCGCTTGCTCGAAATTGTCGGACTAGGCGATCAAGCCCACAAACTTCCCAGCATGGTATCGGGTGGTCAACAACAACGCGCCGCCATCGCGCGCGCGCTTGCCAACGATCCACCCATCCTCGTCGCGGACGAGCCGACCGGCAATCTCGATTCGCGCAATGCGCAGGACATCTTCGACTTGTTTGCGAACGTCGTCAAGCAGGGCAAGACAATGTTGCTCGTGACGCACGACAAAGAACTGGCGCGGCGTGTGCCGCGTGTGATCGAGATTCTCGATGGCAAAATCACCCGCGACGAGTGCGCGAGTAGACCGAGTTGGGCGAGTTATTGAACTATCGCTCTTTCCGATTTTTCTTCTTCGTCAGCAACGTCTCGATCTCAGCGAGCGAAACCCGGTGCGCGATAGATTCTTCCATGTCTTGTTCGATCACCGCGATATCCAACGCCTGGAACAAAACCTCCTCGGCGCGATTGCTCGGCACGACGACCAACCCATCGCCGTCGCCGAGCACAATGTCGCCGGGATGAATCTGCGTACCGGCGAACTCGACCGGGACGTTGACATCCGCCAACTCTAGGTGCGTGGAGAACGGTCGCGTGCCAGTGCCGCGCGCAAAAACCGGCATCGCCATCTCTGCGATTTCATCCGCGTCGCGGACGCATCCATCCACCACGATCCCAGACAGACCGCGATACATGGCATAGTGCGCTTGATTTTCGCCGAGCAACCAACACGGCGTGTTCGCGGCGGCAATCACCAACACATCGCCTGGTTGAGCCATGTTTAGCATCACTTCGTAATGCGACGGCTTTTTCGCGCCGCTGCCGCGCTTGGGTTGATACTGGACCGTCACCGCGCGCCCGGCAATTTTGCGCGTCGTGCGCGAGAGCGGGGTCACGCCTTCCGACCAGCCGGCAAGACCGAGCCGCGTGAACGCATCAGTCACAAAGCCGGTGGGCATTTCACGAAACTGACGAATCATTTCTTCGATGGACATTCCCACTTTCTACTCCTCGTTATTTTGGCGCAATGATTTGCAGTACGCCGTCTCAGACCCTCACCCTAACCCTCTCCCTGGGAGGGAGAGGGGATTTGCTTCCTCTCCCCCTTTGGGGAGAGGATTGAGGTGAGGAAAAGTTTCTCTCCACACACACCGCACGCGGCATTTGTTCGCCATGACACGCCGGTTTTATTTTCGCGTCTATCTCCGCCGCGCGTCCCAGATTTCCGGGTTGACCAGGTACTGTGGTCGTTTGCCATCCAGGACATCCAAGACTCCTAGCGCGACCATCGTGCCCATGTTGTACAGACTTTCCGCGGTCATGGCGCAATAGTGCGGCGTCACGATGACATTGTCCAAGCGCAGCAGTGGATTGTCTGGGCGCGGCGGTTCCGGATCGTACACATCTATCGCCGCGCCGGCGATTTGTTTTTTCTGCAACGCCTCGACCAACGCCGCTTCGTCCACGACGGCGCCGCGCGCTGTGTTGATCAAATACGCGCTCGGCTTCATCAACGCCAACGTGCGCGCGTTGATCATGTGCCGCGTCTCCGCGCCGCCGGGACAGTGCGCCGTCACAAAATCGCATTGCGGCAACATCTCTTCTAACCGATCTACTTTTTCAACGCCATACCCGGCGAGCGTTTTGGCATCCACGTACGGATCGTACCCCAGAACGCGGAAATTGAACGCCGCGATCATTTTCTTGGCGACCGACGAACCGATGCGACCGACTCCGATCACGCCGAGCGTTTTGCCCCACACATCGAAATTGACCAAGCCCCGGCGTTGCGCCATCACCGACAAGGTCACGGTGTCACTGAGTAATTCGCCTGATCGCATCGCATTGTTTGCCGTAATGATCTTGCGACCCAGGGCAAGCATAAACCCCATCGCGATTTCCGCCACACTCTCGGTGTTCGCGGCTGGGGTGTACACGATCGGAATTTTTAGGTCGGTCGCCGCCGCGATGTCAATCGTATCGTACCCGACACCGTGCCGCCCAATCGCGACGAGGTGCGGCGCGGCTTGCATGATCTGCCGCGTGATCTTGGTGTTGCGCACGACGAGCGCATGGCAATCGCCGATGGCGGAGAGAATGCCGGCAACGTTTTGGGGCGACGGAAAAACGAGCCGCGCCTTTTGCGCTAGCAAATCTTCGCCGGCTTGATGAATATGTTCGACTACAAGAATTTTCACAACTATACCTCGCTGTAGGATATGTTTAAGAATCGAATTTGACTTGCAATTCTTGGGCGAGCGCGCGAAGATCCGCGGCGACTTTGTTGTTGATCGGTATACCGTCGCGCCGGTTGCGTTCTTCCGCTTCGAATTCTTTTTCGCCATGAATGTAGATGCGATCCTGCCCGGGAACTTTCGGAACATTCTTGAGCAACTGTTGATAATCGTCCATCGCTATTTTGAATTCGTCCACAGGGCGAAAACAATCAATGCGCCACGCGCCGAAAAAGTGACCGACGTTCGCCGGCAGTGGTTTGCCGTCCGGCGTTTTCGGATAGGTCAACGGCGATGGCGCGGCGCTAGACAGCAGCGCGGTGAAAATTTCGACGCTGATCGCCAACCCGAATCCCTTGTGCCCGCCGAGCAATTCGCCCGCGCCACCCAACGATAAAAGACCGGCACCCAGGTTGCGTTTGAACTCATCCATCGCGCGATGCGAATCCGTCGCGGGCGTGCCATCTCTGTACATCGCCCAACCTTCGGGGACGGGTTTGTCCAATTGCTCGGCGATTTCGATTTTGCCGAGCGCGACTGCGCTCGTCGCCATATCCAAAACGAATGGTCGCTCTGCGCCAGCCGGCGCGGCAATGGCGATCGGATTCGTGCCCAGCGTGGGCTTGCGTCCGAATGTCGGCATCACCTTGGGCGAAGCATTCGTCATCGCTAGTCCGATGCAATCGTGAGGCAACGCCATCATCGCGTAATATCCGACAATGCCATGATGGTTCGAATTGCGGACGCTGACGAAACCGACGCCAACCTCACGCGCTTTCTGAATCGCTTTTTGCATCGCGCGATACGAAACGGGTTGACCCAGCCCTGCACGCGCGTCAATCACCGCGGTGACCGGCGTTTCGGTCACAACGCGTTCCGCTGGACGCGCCGCGATGGTCCCCGCGCGCAGACCATCCACGTAACGTCGCAAGTGCGCGACGCCGTGACTCGCAATCCCACGCGCATCCGCCGCGACCAGAATATCGGCGGTGAGGCGCGCGTCTTGATCTGCGACGCCGACCTTCTGAAACACCTCCACACAAAAATCGTTCAACGCCTGTTTTTGAACGCGTACTCGGTTTGACTCTGACATTACATTCTCCTGAAACTGTTGGACAAGTTGAAAACTTGCTTCTCGGTTCGCCGCGCGCCTTATTGTTCGCTGGTTGATATGCTACTTTGGGAATGAACCACACCGGATTTGCCCGATCTACGCCGCGAATGCGCCCCAAGCAAAACAGAAACGAATTTTAGCGCAAAGATTTGCATACGTATTCATTTCGATTATAATGAAACTCGATGTTGTGTCAAAACGGGACTGGTTCCCAGACCGGCTGGCATGGAGGAACAGATGGAATACCAAACGACTGAAACGAGTCCGCACGGACGCGCGGAAGAATTGCAGTGGGCGCAGATACTCGCCACCGGCGATTCAGCCAAGGGCATGATCATCGTGCTCGAACAAAAGATGTGCACGGCGTTTCACGAGTTCGAACCTGCGTGGCGCGCGAGCGCGTTGGACGCGCGGCATCTCCCTTTTTTCCGCGAACGATTGGCGAAGCGCATCAAGCGCGTCTTGGTCGCGATGGAGAATAATAATTTCAACACACTCCCCGGCTTTGCCGAACTAGCAGAACTGGCGCGCGCGGTGGACGCGGCAAAAACGATGGACGACCTCGCGAATCTGGCAGAAAGAGAACATACCATCAGCCACATCATTGCCGACGCGTTGAGCATCACGTGATTGGAGTATTCCTACAGTAGAACCAGGATAGGCGCAAAGATTTCTGGACGCGGATGAACGCGGATTTGCGCGGATATAAAAACGATCCGCGTTCATCCGCGTCCAAATAATACTGTGGTGACTAATCTCAACTTTGTACGCGGAGGCAGCAGCATGGAGAAAAGGAACCTGGGTCGGACCGGTTTCGCAGTGACGACGCTGGGGTACGGCGCGATGGAATTGCGACACTTGAATGAACCAGACGCGGCGCGTGTGCTCAATGCGTTGCTTGACGGCGGAGTCAATTACATTGACACGTCGCCGGATTATGGCGTCAGCGAAGATTACATCGGCAACGTCATCGCGCATCGCCGTCATGAGTTCTATCTGGCGAGCAAGTGCGGCTGTAATATTGATTCGGCGGGACAGACGCAAGAGCCACGGCATATCTGGAATCGTCCACAAATACTAAAGAATATCGAAAACAGTTTGAGACGACTCAAGACCGATCACTTGGATGTGTGGCAACTTCACGGACCCAAACCCGAAGAGTTGATCGGCGGCAAGGGCGGCGAGATCATCGAGACGATGATCGAGTTGAAACAGCAAGGCAAGGTTCGCGCCGTCGGCATCAGTTTTATGAACGGCCGGCAGGGCGACGAGTTGTACCCAGACGGCTATGGCTTCAAGTACCTGCGTGAATTCGCAGCGTGGGGCGTTTTCGACATCATGCAGATCGTCTATGGCGGGCTTGCGCGGAAAAGCGAAACGCTCATCGCGCAAGCCGCCGAACAAGGCATCGGTATGGTTGTGCGCGGCGTCGTGAAAAAGTACCACGATAATTATGCCGCGTTGTTCGCTCAGGCGAAACTGAACGAATTGTGCACGGACAATGAAAGCATGGACGGTTTTCTCATTCAGTTTGCGTTGAATCATCCCGGCATGAGCACGATGATTATTGGAACCAAAAATCCGGATCATCTGAACGCAAACATTGCTGCCGCTTCTAAAGGCAAACTACCCGACGCGACCTACACGGAAGCGAAGCGACGGCTTGATGCAATCGGCGTCACGCCGGGCAAGTAAGCCAGAATCCAGGTTTCTTGAAGAAACCTGGATTCTGGTACACGCAACCTTTCACGTGAAATCAAACATTGCGAGGAAAATATGACAACAAAGAAACGGTACGCGCAGGTAGGTGTCGGACATCGTTCATTGATGTACTCCGAAGCCGCCGTCGAACGCTTTCGCGATACCAGCGATTTGGTTGCACTGGGCGATACGAACGAGGGACGTTTGCGCTTGCGCGCTGATTGGGTGCGCGAGCGCGGCGTTGCGGTCAAGACCTATCCGGCGGACCAGTTCGAGCGGATGATTGCAGAGACCAAGCCGGACGTGGTGATCGTGACGACGATGGACTCGACGCACGACGCGTACATTTGCCGCGCGATGGAACTGGGTTGCGATGTCATCACCGAAAAGCCGATGACGACGGACGAAGTGAAATGCCAACGCATCCTGGATACGCAGAAAAAGACCGGGCGCAAGTGCACGGTCGCTTTCAACTATCGCTATGCCATGCCGCGCACCCAGGTCAAGGAACTGTTGATGTCGGGAGTGATCGGCAACGTGGTCGCGGTTGATTTTCATTGGTTGCTTGACACGCGTCACGGCGCAGACTATTTCCGGCGCTGGCATCGCAACAAGCGCAACTCGGGCGGCTTGCTCGTGCACAAGGCGACGCATCATTTCGACCTGGTGAACTGGTGGTTATCTACGGTGCCGCAGACGGTCTATGCGACCGGCGCGCGCAATTTCTATCGCCCCGCAACCGCCGAGCGATATGGTTTGACCTACCGCGGCGAACGTTGTCACGGCTGTCTTGAAGCATCCAGGTGTCCGTTCTATTTAGATTTGGAAGAGTATCCTGATCTCAAGAGCATATACCTCGATAATGAAAAGTTCGATGAGTACTATCGCGACCGCTGTGTGTTCAGCGACCAGATTGACATCGAAGATACGATCCACGTCAACGTGGGCTATCGCAATGGCGCGCTGATGAGTTATTCGCTCCACTCGTTTATGCCCTGGGAAGGATACGTCGTCGCGTTCAACGGCACCCAGGGACGCCTCGAACATTCCTGCCAAGAAAGTGTCTACATCAGCGGCGACGGCTCGATGCCCGGCGAATTGATTTCTGAAGGAACCAAGATCAAGGTGTTCCCGCATTTTCAATCCGGCTACGAAGTCGAAATTCGCCAGACTAGTGGCGGGCATGGCGGAGCCGATCCGCTCCTCTTGAAAGACCTCTTCGATCCGGATTCATCCCAGGACGCGTTCAAGCGCGCGGCGGATCAACGCGCCGGCGCGTGGTCAATCCTGACCGGCATCGCCGCCAACCATTCGATTGCGCGCGGCGCGCGTATCCAGGTTGATGATCTCGTGCGGAGTCTGGACGAGCCGGACTATACGCCGATGCCGGATCCATGCGAGCCGATTGATTCTCTGCTACTCAAACGTTCGACCGCATCGCGAGTCAAGTCATAATGTCAAATCTCGAAATCCAATGGCTGGGTCAAGCCGGCTTTATCTATCGCTTTCCCCAAGGTATCGTCGTTTGCATTGATCCCTATCTTTCGTATGCCACGTCGAGCGGCAAGACGCGGGAACGATTGATGCCTGTCGTCGTACCGCCGTCCCAGGTGTGCGCCGACATCGTCGTCACCACGCACGATCACACCGATCACTTTGACGAACACACGTTGCGTCCAATGGCAGAGCAATCCGAAACGATATTCGTCGGACCGTCGTCGTGCCGCGAGCATTGGCGCGCGATGGAAATGCCGGCGTGGCGCTTTGTGCGTTTGGATCGCGGCGAGTCGTTGGACATTGCCGGTATCAAGCTGACCGCGTTGTACGCGGAGCATGATTCGCGCGACAAACGCGATGCGATTGGCGTTCTATTGGAAGCCGATGGCTTGAGAATCTACCAGGTCGGCGACTCGGAGTACGCCGAGCCGTTGCTGCAAGCCGCGCGCGATTTGCGTCCCGATCTGTTGGTGGTTCCGTTCAATGGTCGTTTCGGTAACATGAATGCGCGCGAGGCAGCGTTGTTCACCCAGGCAGTGCAACCCCGCGCCGTGATCCCAATGCACTATGGCATGTTTCGCAACAACAATGCCCATCCCCAGGATTTTGTAGATGCGTGTCGCGAGTTACGGTTGGCGACGCGCGTCATTATCGTGAAAGCCGGCATTCGTTTTCAATTTTGAGTAAGCGTCCAGGTTTCTTTGAGAAACCTGGACTCTATCCAATGAGGAAAGGAAAAATGGAGTATCGCATACTAGGACAAACCGGCGTACGCGTGTCTTGCTTGTGCATGGGCACGATGTCGTTTGGCGGCGACGCGGACGAGCAAACCTCGGCGGCGATGTTCAAACGTTGCCGCGAGGCGGGTATCAACTTTTTCGACACGGCGAATGTCTACAACCAAGGACGCTCGGAAGACATTCTCGGCAGGTTGCTCGCCGGTTGTCGCGATGAAATCGTGCTCTCGTCCAAAGTTCGCAGTGCGGTCGGCGACGATGTGAACGCGCAGGGCTTGTCGCGTCGCCACATCACGCAAGCGGTCGAAGCGAGTCTGCGTCGTCTCAAGACGGATCGCTTGGATTTGTACTTTGCCCATAGCTTTGATTCACTAACACCCATCGAAGAATCCTTGCGCGCGATGGACGACCTGGTGCATCAAGGAAAAATTCTCTATCCCGCAGTGAGCAACTGGTCGGCATGGCAGATCGCCAAGGCGCTGGGCATCTCCGCGAAAGAAATGCTCGCGCGCTTTGAATGCATCCAGCCCATGTACAACCTGGTCAAGCGCCAAGCCGAAGTCGAGATCCTGCCGCTCGCCGAGTCGGAGCAAATGGGCGTCATCGCGTACAGCCCACTCGGGGCTGGCTTGCTCACTGGGAAATACGACACAATGCACAAACCGGAACAGGGGCGCGTGGTCAACAATCGTAAATATGCCCAACGCTACAGTCCGCCGGAGTACTATGCGATTGCCGAGCGCGTGACTGCTCACGCGCAAGAACACGGTATCGCGCCGGCGACGCTCGCGGTCGCCTGGGTCATGGCGCATCCTGCTGTCACTGCGCCGATCATCGGCGCGCGAAACGTGGCGCAATTAGAAGCTTCGCTTGCCGCGCGCGAGGTCAAGATGACGCCCGAATGGCGCGCCGAAATTTCGGCGTTGTCCATTGAGCCGCCGCCCGCGACGGACCGGCTAGAGATTCGGTTCGATCATTGAGCGGAGGTCGGCATGTCTCTCCGGCAAGTCTCGTCCATTGATGTCGCACGCGTGGCGGGGGTTTCTCAATCTACGGTCTCGCGCGTGTTCAGCGATAGCAATGCCGTCACTCTGAAAACCAGAGACAAGGTTTTGCAGGTCGCGCGCAAGTTGGGCTACAAACCGAACGCCATCGCGCGCAGTTTGAGTCGGCAACGCACCGACATCGTGGGGATTGTGATGGCGGATATGACCAATCCATTCATACCCATCCTGTTGGAGCAACTGACGCAACGCTTGCAGTCCACCGGCAGACACGTGCTCTTGTTCAACGTGACGGCGGATCGCGAGGTGGACGATGCGCTGCCGTTTCTACTCCAGTATCAGGTGGACGCGATCATCATCACGTCGGCGACGATCTCGTCGGAAATGGCAAACGAGTGCGCGCGACGCGGCACGCCGGTGATCTTGGTCAATCGGTACGTGCCAGGAGCGAACGCGAGCGCAGTGAGTTGTGATAATGTCGCGGGCGGACGCCTGGTCGCCGATCTTTTCTTGGATGCCCGGCATACGCGGCTTGCCTACGTCGCCGGCTGGCAAAACACTTCGACCAACCTGGATCGCGAAAAAGGTTTTGGCGACCGACTGCGCGAGCGCAATCAAATCGCATGGTTGCGCGAGCTGGGCGAGTACACGTACGATTCGGGCTATGCCGCCGCGCGGCGATTGTTGCAACGCGATGATCCTCCTGACGCGATCTTTTGCGCGAACGATAGCATGGCGATGGGTGCGCTCGATGCCGCGCGTGAACTGAGGATAAGGGTCCCCGAACAACTTTCGATCATCGGTTTCGATAATATCCCGGCGGCAAGCTGGCAACCCTACTCGCTTACGACGATCCAACAACCGATTGATCAAATGGTTGACCGCACGCTTGAATTGCTCGACGCGCGCATTGGCGGCGCAGACATCGCGCCGGCGCAACACCTGATACCTGGGACACTGATCCGGCGACAATCCGCGCGGCTTGCGTTGGAACAGAATTCAATCTGACGACCATTGCAATTCTTGACGCGCTCAACTGCAAAGGCGATTCTCGACAATCGAGAATTGCCTTTGTAGTTTTATTTGCGGCTGAACACAATACTCAACGGCGTGCCGAGGTTGCCTCGCTCATCGCGGCTTCAAAGCCAGGCATCGTCAAGCGTTTGAACATCGCATCCATTTCATCTGGCGAATACGGCATCTTGTGTTCCAACCACCACACCAACAGCGCGAGGAACGAACTGACGCCAAACTCGACCAGGATGTCCAGCGGCACGGCGAGGCGTTTTTCGTCCACCACGTTTGCCAACAAATGCTCGCGAATCACGCCGCGCAGATACTTGTGCAGATGCTGGAGAACCATCTCCCCACTCTTCTTCCCCACCATCGCTTTGTAAAGACGATGCTGTTCGCCCGCGTGCCGGAAAAATGCCAGACTCGGATCGAACACCTCGGCGGACGCGACGCCCTTTTTCGGCGCGGTCAGTGTTCGGCGCGCTTCCAAGGATTCGCGCAATCGCTCGAATCCACTGAACAACAACTCATCCTTGTCGCGATAGTGCGCGTAAAACGTCGAGCGTCCCAGGTTCGCGCGGTCGAGAATATCCTGCACCGTGACCGCTTCGTACCCCTTTTCCAAAATCAATTCCATCAGCGCGTCGTCCAATAGATGGCGCGTCCGCTGAACCCGCCGATCCACTTTTGCCTTTTTCATTTGCCTCGCCTCCCGTTTTCGAACAATTTGCCGCGCGTTGTTCTGTACCGGACATTTTCGACAAATTGGTTGTTGACAAGCCGCACCTAGTCCGTATACTGAAATCGAACAATGTGTTCATTATCGAACACATTATACGACAGAAAAAAGAAAAGTCAAGGGGAGGA
Organism: Chloroflexota bacterium; assembly: GCA_016219275.1. Classification (NCBI taxonomy): domain Bacteria; kingdom Bacillati; phylum Chloroflexota; species Chloroflexota bacterium. Next base: position 21,672 of record JACRBM010000076.1, on the reverse strand, counting down.
CGAAATGTCTAGCCGAGGGTCGGACACGCGCAACGGTACGCTCGTTGAGTTGCGCGGCGTGACCAAAACATTCCAGGGCGCGGCGAACGCGTTCACCGCGCTCAAGCAAATTGACCTGCGGGTGAACCAGGGCGAATTCGTCGCCGTTGTCGGCAAATCCGGCAGCGGCAAGTCCACGTTGCTCAATCTGCTCGCGGGGATTGATCGCCCGACGGCGGGTGAGATCATGGTTGGCAGCACCGCGGTGCACGCGTTGAACCAGGATCAAATCGCGCTGTGGCGTGGGCGCAACGTCGGTGTCGTCTTTCAGTTCTTTCAACTCTTGCCCACGCTGACGGTGATCGAAAACGTCATACTGCCGATGGATTTCTGCAACACGTTTCCGGCGCGCGAACGCTACGCGCGCGCGCGGCAACTGCTCGAACAGGTCGGCGTCGCGGAGCAGGCGAACAAATTGCCGGCGACGCTTTCGGGCGGCGAGCAACAACGCGCCGCGATTGCGCGCGCGTTGGCAAACGACCCGGCGATCATCCTCGCCGATGAACCGACCGGCAATCTCGATTCACGCACCGCGGACGCGGTGTTTCAACTATTCAAAGATTTCGTCGCGGCGGGCAAAACGGTGGTGATGGTGACACACGAACGCGATATCGCGCGCTGGGTCACGCGTACTGTCGCGCTCGCCGACGGCGCAATCGTCAACGGCGCGCTTGCGAAATCGCCGGAGGTGTCTCATGGCTAACCCGCGTTGGACGAAATTGTTGCGCGATCTTTGGCTCGCACGCGGGCGCACCACGATGATGGCGCTTGCTATCGCGGTCAGTCTCTTTGGCGTCGGCATGGTGTTGAGCGCATACGCGATTCTGGATCGCGAAACCACGCGCAATTACATGGGCACCAATCCGGCTTCCGCGACCTTGGAACTCGACCGCGTGGATGCGGATTTGGTACGAGCGGTGCGACAACGTCCTGGGATCGCGGACGCCGAGGCGCGGGTCACACTTCTCGCGCGCGCCCAGGTCGGACCCGACGAGTGGCGACCTTTGTTGCTGTTTGTCGTTCCCGATTTTAACGCGATGCGGATCAGCACCTTTCGCTCCGAAGCCGGCGCATTCCCGCCGCCGACCGGCGCGATGCTGATCGAGCGGTCCGCCTTGACGATGCTCAATACGCGTCTCGGCGGTGAGGTGGTCGTCAAGACGCCGAATGGCGAACGCCGCGCAGTGCCGGTCGTCGGGCTGACGCACGACCCAGGTCTCGCGCCCGCGTGGCAGGAGCGTTCGGGCTATGGCTATATCACGCCGGAAACGCTCGCCTGGTTGGGCGAGAGCGGGCAACTCGACGAACTGAAAATCGTCGTGAGCGAACAGCCCTTGAACGCGATGGCGATTGAACGAACCGCGCGCGAGCTAGCGACCTGGCTACAGACCCAGGGTTACACCGTGAAGGAAATCCAAATCCCGCCGCCGGGTAGACATCCCCATCAAAACATGACGATGGCGATTGTGACCTTGCTGTTGATTTTTAGTTTGATGTCGCTCGGACTGAGTGCGATTCTCGTCGCGACGATGATCGGCGGTTTGCTGGCGCAACAGATTCGCCAGATTGGCGTGATGAAGACAATCGGCGCGCGCACCAATCAAGTGTCTATGTTGTACATCGCGCTCATTCTCGCGATTAGTGTTGTCGCATACGCGGTGGCATTTGTGCCGAGCATCGTCGTGGGACGCGCGTTTGCAACAGTCGTCGGCGACTTGCTGAATTTCAATTTCGGCAGTTTGGATATTCCCTGGTGGGTCTTTGCGACGCAAGCGGCAGCCGGCTTGCTCATCCCATTCCTCATCGCGCTGGGACCGATCTTACGTGGAAGTCGCATCACGGTTTACGAAGCCATCAACGATTATGGCGTGCGGCAGGAATCGTTCGGTCGCGGCATGGATGGTTTCCTCGGCGCGTTGCGCGGGCTGGATCGCACGCTGTTGCTGGCTCTGCGGAATACATTTCGACGACGCGCGCGTCTGGTGTTGATGCTGGGTTTGCTCGCGATGGGCGGCGCGATGTTCATGACCGCACTGAATGTCGCCGCCGCGTGGGAACGCAATCTCTCGGACGGGATGGGCGCGCGGCATTATGACCTCGAAATTCGCTTGGGGCGTCCAGAGCCAGCATCCAAACTGGTTGAACGGATTGGCAATGTCCCAGGCGTCCAAACGGTCGAAGCGTGGGGTTACGCACCGGCGAGCGTTACCAAGCTCGGCGAGATTGCCGTGGTGAACACCTATCCCGACGGCGGTCACGGTAGTTTCGTGATGCGCGCCGCGCCGCCGCAGACTCAGCTCGTCGAATTTCCGGTCCTGTCGGGGCGGTGGTTGGAACCGGGCGACTCGGACGCGGTCGTGCTCAATCACATGGCATTGCCGTTTTTCCCGCGCGTCGCAGTCGGCGACCGAATCGAGGTGTCAGTTGAGAGCAAGCGGACGACCTGGCGCGTCGTCGGCATCGTCCGCGAAATTGGTTCGCCCGCGGCGGCGTATGTGCCCGACGAATCATTCGCGCGTGCGGTCGGACAACCTGGGTTGGCGCGTTCGGCGCGCGTGGTCGTCGCGGGGCGCGATGCCGCCGCGCGCGGCGAGGTCATCCGCGCGGTCGAGCGCGCGCTGACAGAGGGGGGAGTGAGCGTGTCGCTCATCATCAGCGACACAGAATTGCGAACCGCGGTTGGAGAACACATCGTCATCCTGATTCTTCTCTTGATCGTGATGGCGGTGGTCATGGCGGTGGTCGGCGTGCTGGGTCTGACCGCGACAATGAGCACGAACGTCGTCGAACGCACGCGCGAGTTTGGCGTGTTGCAAACTATCGGCGCGCGCCCGAACACCGTGTTGCGCATCGTCGCGAGCGAAGGGATATTTGTTGGGATGCTGAGCTGGGTCTTGGCGGTTGGATTGTCGCTGCCGTTCTCGATGCTCGTCGGCACGGTCATTGGCGAGATGTCCTTTCGCACGCCTCTGCCGCTCGTTGTGTCGCCGTTAGCCGTGTTCCTTTGGTTGGGCATCGTCCTGGGTGGTTCGGCTCTGGCGAGCGCGCTGCCCGCGTGGAGCGCGTCGCGTCTGACGATTCGTGAAACGTTAGCATACGTCTAGCGCAAATCCAAAATCAATTTACGGCGTCCGTAGGGGCGTTCAATTGAACGCCCCTACGGACGCCGATTCAAAAACTGGGAAGGGAGGCAACAAAAATGAAACGAATGGCGCTGATTGGATTGGTCGTCGTGATCCTGCTGATCTGCATCGGTTTGACGATGCACCTGCGGATTGATGCTGTCCAATTGATTTACCGATTGCATGGAAATTGATAGGCGCGCCAAATAGTACCTTTACCAGAATCCAGGTTTCTCGAAGAAACCTGGATTCTGTCTTTTGCTACGTTTGACACTCACTTGCAATCGTGCTAAAAAAGTGGCGATCTTCTTGCTCCAAGCGATTCAAATTTTTTGTCATCGGCTCGTCCGAGTTAGGATGCCTCAATGAAAAATCTCCTCCAGGATTTTCAACAGCCACCGCTCGCGTTTCGCGGCGCGCCCTTTTGGTCGTGGAACGACCGATTGCAAGTGGACGAATTGACGCGCCAGGTGCGCGACATGAAGGCGCACGGCATGGGTGGTTTCTTCATGCACTCGCGCGACGGACTCGAAACGGTGTACATGAGTCCAGAGTGGATGGAATGTATCCGCGAAACAGTGCGCGCCGCGAAAGCGGAAGGTATGCACGCGTGGCTCTACGACGAAGACCGCTGGCCCTCCGGCGCGGCGGGCGGTCTCCTGCCCGCGCGCGGCGGCGACGCATTTCGCGCCAAGGTGTTGACGGTCGAGGAATGCGCGACGCCGACCCAGGACACGTCGGATGTGCTGGCGATTTTTGCGGTCGCATTGCGCGATGGCTCGCTCGTTTCGTTGCGGCGTTTGCGCGAGCCGGCGTCCATGCGACCGGGCGAATCCTGTCTCATCTTTCGGCGCGAAGTGTCCGGTCCCAGCGAGTGGTTCAACGACGACGCATATGCGGACAATCTCAATCCCGACGCGGTCGCCGCGTTCATTGATGTTACCTACGAAGCGTATCGCCAAGAAATCGGCGACGAGTTCGGCGGCGCGGTGCCCGGCATCTTCACCGACGAGCCGAACATTTTTCGCGCGGTGGTCCGCTCGGGACGACGCGCATTACCCTGGACGGATGGCTTGCCGGATTATTTTCGCGCGCGGCGCGGGTACGATTTGTTGGATGTGGTTCCCTGGTTGTTCTACGATGGCGAAGGCGCGGCAAGAGCGCGTCACGATTACTGGCACACCATCAGCGAACGATTCGCCGAAGCGTTCTCCAAACAGTTGGGCGCGTGGTGCGAGCGCTACGGACTCGCGTTCACGGGACACTATTTGCACGAACCTGAAATGGGCATTGGCATTTTGAATGGCGGCGCGCTGATGCCGCACTATCGGTACCAACACGTTCCCGGCATTGATATGCTCACCGAGCAGAACCACGAGTTCGTGACGATCAAGCAATGCACGAGCGTCGCGAATCAATTCGGTCGCCCCCGCGTACTTTCGGAATTGTACGGTTGCACGGGCTGGGAATTTACGTTCGAAGGACAAAAGTGGGTTGGCGATTGGCAGTATGTCCTGGGCGTGAACTTGCGTTGTCAGCATCTTGCGCTGTACACGCTGCGCGGCTGCCGCAAGCGCGATTATCCGCCCGCGTTCAACTACAACACGACGTGGTGGAAGTACAACCAGGTCGTCGAGGATTATTTCGCGCGCGTGGGACGAATGTTGACCGAAGGCGACGCCGTGCGCGACGTGTTGTTGATTCATCCGGTCGCGACCGGCTGGACGATGCTGGGCGAAGGCGAAACCCACAAGCAAGCAGTCAACGCGTACGGGGAACAACTGAATGATTTCGCGCAGGCACTCCTCGCGACGCATTACGATTTCGATTTTGGCGACGAGCAAATCATGGCGACCGATGCGCGCATCGAAGGAACGCAGTTGCGCGTTGGGCGCGCGCCATACCGGGTTGTCGTGATTCCGCCTGACACGCGCACGCTGTTCGCTTCGACTTTGGATTTGCTTGAGCGTTTCGTCATGGCGGGCGGCAAGGTGATCGCGGTCGAGCCACTGCCGGCGATGATTGAAGCGGTAACGGATGAACAAGTGTCCGCAGTGTGGAAGAAATCCGGCGTCACCGTCTTGCGCGATGCATCTGCACTCGGCGATGCTCTGCAATCACACTTGCCGCGCCGCGTTTCGTTGGTCACTCAGCAAGGGCAGCAAGCCGCGCGCTTGCTTTATATGCAACGCCGCGCTGACAATCGCATGATCTATTTCATCGTGAACAACGACCGCAACGACGGATACGAAATCGAATTGGCGTTAGAAGGGCGCGGGCGTCTCGAAGAATGGGATCCGCTCACCGGCGAGACGCGCGGTGTGCCGGCGACGGCGCGTGATGGCTCTATACATTTCTCCGCCGCGTTTCCTCCGGCGGGATCGCGTCTCTACGTCGTTGATCCCGATGGCGCGCCCGAACCCGTTCGATCCGAAATCAAATCCTGGGACATTCACGGTAGTACTCCTCCAAGTAGTTACATCGGTCCGGCTTGCGCGTTCACGCGCACCGATCCCAATGTGCTGACCTTGGATATGTGTCAGTATCGCGCGGGGCGTGGCGATGCAATATGGTCGGAGACGATGGAAGTGTGGCGCGCGCAAGACGAGATTCGCCAAGCCCTGGGGATGCGACGCAACTATCGGAACGGCTTGCCGCAACGATACAAGTGGGCGCTTGCGCCGCATCCGCAAGACAGTGCGCCGGTCGCGTTGCGGTTTCATTTCGATGTGAAAGATGCGCCGAACACGCCGGTGTATCTCCTCGTCGAAGACGCGGCGCGATTTACGATCACGCTAAATGGCAAATCGGTTGAGAACACGGCGGCGGGTTGGTACCTGGATCGCGCCTTTCACAAGGTCGCGTTGCCGGCGCTTGAACCGGGCGAGAACGAATTGATCCTGGGTTGCGCGTACACCAATTACATGGAACTCGAAGATTGTTTCTTGCTGGGCGATTTTGCGGTTTCGCCGGAGCGCGTGATCGTCGCCGAACCTGGGTCGCTCCATTTCGGCGATTGGACGGCGCAAGGATATTTGCATTATACGGGGAGCATGATTTATCGCGGACGCGTGGAACATCGCGCCGGCGAAACCGTTCGCCTGTGGCTGGGCGAATATCGCGCGACGCATGTCGCGGTGTTCGTGAATGGAAAATTGGCGGGGCATATTCCCTGGCTCGCCGCGAATGGTTTGGACCTCACACCTTATCTTGTGGCGGGAATCAATTCGGTGGATATCGAAGTGGTAAGTAGTCCACGCAACATGCTGGGTCCCTTGCACCGCGCGCCGGGGTACGAGCCGTGGACGGACTGGAAATCGTTCCGTTGCACCGACGCGACCTTTACGCCGGGGTATGTCGTTCATCCCTGGGGCTTGTACGGACAGGTTCGCTTGGAACGAACCTAACTCGGTCAAGCCGAAACCAAGCAAAATTGATGGGGCGCGGACGAGCGCAGACAAGCGCAGACGCTTTGCGAATTTTATCCGCGTCCAAAATTCTTGGCGCAACGCGGAGGTCGGCAGAAAAACAAGATCGCCGCGCGAGAGTCCAGGTTTCTTGGAGAAACCTGGACTCTCGCGTTGACCAAACTTATAGTACTCTTGAACTATTGATACATTTTATTGATTCTATATAATAGCATCGACTCTCATTATATTATCAAATAAATATTTCACGTCACTGTGGCTCTTTTTACGCGATTCCTCCATTCGCAAGGTTGAGCATCTGCTGTCTGCCAGAGTACAGCGGTGCGTTATTTGGGTACGAAAACCCACGAGCCACGGGCAAACGACGACAACACTAGTCCCCCGTGTTCTTCCACCACAAATCGGCAACCCCGATGATGCTGTTGCCTGTCTAGCTAAACGTTAGCTAGCAACGACACCCTTAAAGTTCGGCTAAAAATTCCATCTGCTCGGTCGGTTCGTTCGATCTGATTTGCGTCTCTAGAATTTGGGATCCAAAACTAGAGACCACGTATTTTTGTTGCCCAGCGCCGGAACCTGTAGCAATTTATCCGACAACATAATCGCGAATAATCTGATTCTCTGGCTAAACCAGATACAAGGAGGTGTCGCTCACTCTGTTCGTCTCGCCCAGGTGAGCGCGAACATGCAAGACACATGCATCGTTTGCTCGCGACTCGCTTGTAGTTGATCGTCCGTTGGAAAAAAATATTCCTAGAGGAGGTAGCAGTGCCAAAGAGGGACTGGCCTGTTTTGATCCTAACCGCGGTAGCGTTGTTGTCTACCGTTGTCTTTAGCGTCTATTACTATTTTGACCGCTACAGTCATTCGAACCAAGCGGTCGTCGAGTACCAACTTGAAAACGTCGAAGCCGTGGTACGCGAGCATCCCCAGAGCGCCGAGTTGCGCGTCGCCGCCGCCAACTACTATCTCGAAAGTGGATTGATCCCACAATCCATTCAACAGAGCGAGCAGGCGCTCGTGATCGAACCCGATAACCAGGGCGCGCTGATTTTGTTGGCGAGCGCGTATCAAAAGACCGGCAACCTGGATGCGGCGATAGAGCGGCTCAATCGCGTCATCGCCTTGAACCAGGGCAACGCGCTCGCCAAAATTGACCCGCGTCTCGAATCGGTGCATTACGTCCTGGGCACGTTGTACACCAAGCAAGGCAGATATGCGGAAGCCATCGCGTCGCTCAAGCTCGCGTTGGAAATTAGCAGCACCGATGCCGACGCGCTCTACGCGTTGGGCGTCGCCTACCAGAAACAAGACGATCACACGCACGCGCTCGAGGCGTTTCAAGAAGCCATTCGTTTCGCACCCGAGTTCGGCGAGGCGTACGCGGACATGGCGGAAAGCGCGATTGCCCTGGGCAATGCGCCCGAAGCGATGTACGCGCGCGCGATGGTTCTGCTCTTGAATGGACAGCCCGCCAATGCCGCCGCGCAGTTCGAGCAAGTCATCGCGCAAGCACCCGAGATCAAACGCGCGTACTATGGTCTGGGGTTGGCGAACGAGAAACTGGGCAAACACGCTGAAGCCATTCAAGCCCTGAGTGAATTTGTAAAAATCTACCCGAACGATATTGCCGCTCAACAAGCTCTGGGTCGGTTGATGAGAGGAAACTGACCATGCGCGCCATTTCTCCCAAACCCGAGTCGGCAAATCGCCCCGCAAAAAAACAAAGCGCGCGTAGTTTGAAACGCTTGGTCGTTCTCGAACTCTTGTCGTTGGTCGTGATCGCCAACGCGTACGCGTGGATCTTTTATCTCTCCACCCACAAGCCACTTTACGCGGCGCTGCCGGTTGCCGAAGCCGCAACGCGAACGATTCGTCCCCACTATCTCTTTTCGATCTACGGACTAGAGGAACCGGTCGGCGTTGCCGCGACACCGGACGGCGAGCGCATCTACGTCGCCGAGAGCGGCGGCGAACGCACCGTCCACGCGTTCGACCGCGATGGCAAATCGCTGTTCGCGTTCGCACCTCCGAATTCAGAATCATACAACCGCGCGCCAACATACATCGCGTTGGACAATGCCGGCAAGGTGTACGTCACCGACCGCCTTCGTCATTCCGTTGACACGTACGACGCCGGCGGCAATTGGAAATCCGCCGTGCAACCCGTCGAGACGAAGGAATGGTCTCCGCTCGGCGTGCGTTTCAACGGCGACAATCTCCTCTTGACCGATGTGACGAATGGAAAACATCGCGTCCTGGGAATGAACAAAGATGGTCGTCTCACGCTGCAATTCGGTCGCGAGGGCAAGAAAGAAAACGACGAGTTGTGGTTCCCCAACTCGATGATCGTGGACGCGCGCGGCAGAGCGTACATCAGCGATAGCAACAACGCGCGTGTGCAAGTGCTCGATGCGGCGGGGAATTGGCTGACGACGCTGCGCGGATTCAGTTTGCCGCGCGGCATGGCGATTGACGACGAGCAACGGTTGTACGTCGTAGATGGAATCGGACAACTCGTCCGCGTGTTCGATGTCGCCGGTGACACTCCCGAACTGCTTTTCGAGTTTGGCGATTATGGACCGGGTAATGGCGAGTTCAACTATCCCAACGACATCGCCGCCGACAAGACCGGCAGATTGTACATCGTTGATCGCGCGAGCAATCGCGTCCAGGTGTGGGCGTACTAGAAATTCAAACGCAACCGTTCGAGGTTCACGTGGCAAAAACATCGCGGTGGCTCGTCGTTTGCCTGGTTCTTTGCGCGACGGGGTGTTTGCCGGAAATAGATGATCGTCCCGAACTACCGACGGCAATGCCAGGGAATGTCGTCGTGATCAATGCCAGGGCTGGCACGCCGGCGAGCCGCGAGAATCGTACCCAGGTTTCTGATGGACCGACTTCGACGCCGGCACCCTGGGCAACGCCGTTGCCGCCAACGCCGCGACCCAAAGCGCGTCCGTTGTCGCACGACCTCAAGGGCAAAGCCGACTGTTTGTACTGCCACAAGGGACCGACGTATTATCGCGTGCCTGCCGATCATGCCACGCGCAAAAATGAAATGTGCCTGGGATGTCACTCGACCGCATCGGGTCCGCCGCCGCCCGCGCCGCATCCCAAAGCCGGACGCGAAGCATGTCTGGTCTGTCATCTAACCGGCAAAAACAAAGCGCGTCCCGTGCCAACGGATCACGGCGGACGCTTGAACGATACGTGCGCGGGTTGCCACGCCATCAAATAGGATGATAACTCATCCTTGCGAAGGTTTGAAGGTGGCGCGATTCATCGGTAAAGTGATTCCTAACCTTCGCAAGGTTGAGCCGCGTCCATCAAATAAATCCGATTTACCAGGGACAACACCTTCGCCAAAATCATAAATTCATCCGTGAATAACGCGAATGAATTTAAAAATTAGCGGAGATTCGCGTTATTCGCGGATAAAAAACGGGCGAAAACGATTTGGCGAAGGTATTGCCAGGGAGGAAACTAAAATGAAAATACGCTGGTTGTTTGTTTGCGGACTTGCGATTGTCCTGACCATGCTTTGGCGCGACCCAGTCTTTGCCGACAATCCGCCTCACGATGGCAACTACACGGCGACGACCGACTCGTGCGCGGGCTGCCATCGCACGCACACCGGCTCCGGGGCTGGGTTGTTGAAAATGACCGCCGCGTACAATTTGTGCATGGCTTGTCACGGCGTCACCTCGGGCGGCGCGAACACGAATGTGCGCGACGGCGTTTACGTGGCGACCAATGCGCCGCTCAAAGGCGGCGGCTTTGTGAATGCGCGGATGAATACGAACCTGGGTGCGAGCGCGGTGAGCGGCGCGGTCACCTCCAAGCACGCGGTCAACGGGATGACGGGCTACGCGCCCGGTCGAATTTGGGGCATCGGCGCGATCAACAGCGGTGCGGGCACAACCTTTACGCTCGAATGCTATTCGTGTCACGACCCGCACGGCAAATCGGGCGCGGGCGCGACCGCGACGTATCGCGTCCTCAGGTCGGTCCCGCGTTATGTCACCGGCGCGACCACGTTTTCGGTGCCCGATGTGATTACAAAAGAATACACGATCAAGGACACCACCGGACGATATTACGGCGAAAATTATCCGGCAAGCAACGACACGAATCTCACGGAGAATACCAAGATCACGGCGCTCACGAGTTGGTGTTCGACGTGTCACACGCGCATTCACGCGACTGGGGCTTCCGGCGCGACGAGTTCCGGCGATGCGATCTTTGCGTATCGCCATCGCACGGACGGTTCGAACATCAGCACTTCGTCGGCGAATGGCGCGCCCGCGTGTATGACGTGCCATGTCGCGCACGGCTCGCGCGCGGCGATGGGAACGTACTCGTCCGCGGTGCCCAAACCTGGGACGGCGGAAGGTGGTGGCAGTTATCTCGACAGCGCGCTCCTGCGAATTGACAATCGCGGCGTCTGCGAGATTTGCCACAACAAGTAGGGGCGTTCAATTGAACGCCCTTTCGAAACTGTGGCTAGGCGCGTTCGTCATCGCGGCGCTCGGCTTGACTGGTTGTGATCTCACACCGGCAGTTGAGGCGACCATCGTTACGCCGGCTCCGAAGCAAACGACGAGCGCGCCAACACCCGCACCGACGGCGGTGATCGTATTCGCGCATGGTGCGCCTCAAGTCCCAACACCGACCGGCGATCGCAATAATTGTGTCGCGTGTCATCCATCCATGTCGCCGATGCCGGCGTCGCACGACAAGACCTGGGACAATCGAACGTGCCAGGACTGTCACGTTTCGGTGATGAAGACTGCGGCGACGATCCCACATCTGGTCAAAGGACACGAGGCGTGTGCGATGTGTCACGCGGCTGGCAAAGTTGCGCCGCTCCCGGCAAATCACAACGGGCGCACGGAAAAAATGTGCGTACTCTGCCACACGACATCAGTCAAGTCGGTCCCAGCCATCGCGCATGACACGCAGACCAAGTCGGTATGCACGGAATGTCACGGCAACGCGAGCAAGGGATTGCCGCTGCCGGACTCGCACAAATCGTGGACGGGCGCGATGTGCGCGGCGTGTCACGATTCCAAATTGATCGCGCCGCAAATGGCGCACGCGTCGGCGGAGCATGAGAAATGTTTGGACTGTCACGGCGCGAAAGAAAATCTCGCGCTGCCGGTTTCGCACAAGGATCGCCCGGAGAAAATGTGTACGGTGTGTCACACCGCGTCGAGTGTGCCAGCGCCGGCGATTCCGCATAGCATCGCAAACCGAACCGCGTGTTCCGAGTGTCATCGCGCCGGAAGGATGGCGAGTGTGCCGGCGAGTCATGGCAGACGTTCGGACGCGACGTGTTTGGCGTGCCACAATCCTGGCAAGAACACCGCGCCGGCGTTGACGCATCCGTTCGCCGCGCGCCAAGTTTGCGATGAATGTCACGGCAGCAAAGGGGCGCTCCCACTGCCGGCGAGTCATGCCAAGCGCACCAACATTACCTGCACCGTGTGCCACGATAAAATGATCAACGCGCCATTCGCGCCGCACTCGATTGCAGATCGAACCTCGTGCGTCGCGTGCCATAATGCCAAAACGCTCAAGCCGTTGCCGGTGAGTCATTTCAAACGGAGCGCGGACGCGATGTGTGGAATGTGTCACCTGGTTGCGAAAACATTGCCGCGCGATATTTCGCATCCGATTCAGAATCGTCAGAATTGTGTCGCGTGTCATGGCGTCAAGGGCAAAGCGCCGGAAATTCCGCATCCGCTCAACAATCGTCAAGACTGCACGATGTGCCATCACGTTAAAGGATAACCTACCTTACCCCCTCTCCCCTCTCCTGATTCTTTAAATCAGGAGAGGGAAGAGGGGTGAGGATGATTTCCAGAAAATGCAACGAACACGCAAAAATAAACTAACGCTCAAATCTAAAGCACTCCGAGTACGCCAGGCGTACTATTTGCTGCTCAGCGCCGGAGTTCCACTTTTATTTTTTATCGTATTGGGCATCGCGCGATTTACGGGCTTGGTGGATCTGAACGTCGGCGGAAGCAATCTGGCGGGACCCTCTCCTTCGCCAACTCGCGTCGCCAAGACCATCGTTGCATCGCCGACGCGCATCTTGCCGCCCACCGCGACAGCCACGCGCAAACCTTCACCCACCGCGATCAAAAGTCCAACGCCAACATCCACGCGCACCTTCACACCAACGGCAACCGCGACGCGCACCTTCACGCCCACGGCAATCAAGAGTCCAACGACGACAGCCACGCGTTTGCTAACGATGACCGCGACCCTGGTCGCGCCGACCGCTACCGCGAATCGTCCCATTTCTGCAACGCTCATCGCCACGACGTTACCGACATCGAACGCGACGCGCGTGTTGTCTCCCACCGCGACGATCACGCGAACGATTCCAACAACGGCGACGGCGACGCCGATCATCACGCAAACATTTGTGGCGACAACGACCGCGACCTTGACGCCATCGCCAACGGCAACTGCCACGCCAAACGGTTCGATTCGCGTTGCGATGACGCCGAGCGAGTTGTTGGTCGCGCCGGGCGAGCAGGCAAGCGCGACGATTATCATCACGAACACGAGCGCGATCCCGGTCACCGTCGCATTGGCGACGAGCGACGATCTAGCGCCGGCGTTCGCATCATCGCTGAAACAATCTAGTTTGACGTTGCCGCCGCGCGGCACGGCGATGACGACGGTGATCATCTCTGCGGATTCCAAGACGCGTGGCGACAATGCCAACCACACGACTATCGTCGCAAGCATCAACAAAGTGGAACGCGCGCGCGCGGGCGTCGCCACGCGCTTGCTCCGCGTCCAATTCAATCGCGCGTTACGCGGCACCGGCGTCGCCGATCACAGCGTGTCACCTTCGACGCGCGTCGAGGTGCAAGTCAGCGCTGCAGCGCAATTGCCCGTTACTGCGGTGACACTTGCCGATTACATTCCGAATGGGTGGTCGGTCGCCGATGCCGGCGGAGGCACACTCGGCGCGCGCAACGTGGATTCACAAAAAATCGAATGGGCGTTGGGCGATTTGCCGGCAGGCGCAATTGTGACCAAGACGTACACGCTGACGAGTCCGCCGCGCGCTCATCCCGCGCCGCAGTACGCGTTTGCCAGTGGATTGTTATGGTCCAACTCCAAAGCGCAGAGCGCGGCGTGGCAAGTTCTGCTCGAACATCCGCTCGCGATCAAACATTATCGTATCGGTCGCGATGCGCCGCTCGACCGGATGGCGTTTGTCGCCGCGACCGATCAACCGGGACGCGGCATCGAGCAGTTCGAATCGTTCCGCGTACGTTTTCAAATCGCGAACGACCAGCCGTCCCAGGTTCGCTGGAAACCACGTTTAGAGTGGAGCACGCGCGCCGACGGCGGTTTTCAGTTGGTGCCAGTCGGCAGAGGAAATGCGAACCAACCATTCTACCTTCGCGCGCTCGAGGGAATTCCGAATCGCCAAGCCATCCCCGCATCGTTGTTTGGATTGGGCGTCGCGATTAAAACAACTCAAACCGGAATTATTTACACGAGCGAGAACCCAGGCGTGCTCTCGTCGCTCAACGCATCGTCGTCCACCGAAATCGAATTCAGTTTGCATTCGACCTTGGATGCGGCGTACGCGACGACGTACTATTTTCGTTTGAGTGATGAAGACCGGCTGATGCCGGGACAAATCGCGCAAGTTCAGAGCGGCGCGCCACCATCGCCGCAACTCACGCAGCCGCAATACCCAGGTGTTGACGCGAACGCGCCGAGCGCGAGTCGCATGGCGGTACGCGCGGCGGCGGCTGGTTCAAGCCCGCACGGCAGTTACTCGAACCTGGCTGACCAGTGCGCGAGTTGTCACCGTCAACACACGGGAAAAAACCGGAGTTTGCTTGCATTCGTACCGGCGCAAAGCAATTTGTGTTTCGCGTGTCACAACGGAACCGGCGCGAGCACGAACATCGCCGGACAGTTTTCCGATCCGAGCGTGCCGGCGAACAACGCGACGACGAGTTCGTTCTATTCGCACCCGGCTACCGCAGCCAGCAATCACACGAGCGCGACCGCGGACGAATTCCGGGGCGTGCTCAATCGGCACAGCGAGTGCGGCGATTGCCACAACCCGCACAGCGGCGATGCCGCGCTGACCGCGAGCACGGCGAGCGGATTCACCGCGTCGGGTGCGCTGAAAAATATCACGGGCGTGGATACGAATAACGCGTGGAAAAGTTCGATCACCTACGAGTACGAATTGTGTTACAAGTGCCATTCGTCGTACACCACGCTCTTGTTGTACACCAAAATGTCGTACCAAATGCGTGACAAGGCGAGCGAATTCAATCCTGGGAACGCGTCGTATCATCCGATCGAAAGCGCGGGCAAAAATAACACGGCGGCGATGGCGGCGAGTCTCGCGGGAAGTTCGCCGTACAAATTGTGGAATTTTACGGTTGGCTCGGTCGTGCGCTGCGAAAATTGTCACGGCGATTATCGCCTCGCGAATCCGGCATCACCGCCGGCGGCGAACGCGCGCCTGGCATCGCACACGAGCAAGTTCGCCAACATCTTGATGAACAATTATCGCGATCGCGTTTTGAAACCGGCGGGCGAGAATTACGCGGCGGCGGATTTCGCGTTGTGTTTCCAATGCCACGCCGAAGCGCCGTTTACGTCAGGCGGTGGAAATAGTACGGCGACCAATTTTCGCTTGCATAGCCGGCACATGACCAACATCGGCGGGAAGAATTCGTCTACCGACATTGACACGCCGGGTGCGGGTCCGGGCAGAGCGATTTGCGCCGAGTGTCATTATCGCGTGCACGGGCAAGGCGCGAATGCGCCCGGCAATCCTGGGGGCACGCGCCTAGTGAACTTTGCGCCGAACAGCACGGCGAGTAGCGGCGGTCAACTCAGATGGGACCCAGCCACGCGCACGTGCTACGTCAATTGTCACGGCGACAATCACAACCCCGAACGTTATTAGAAGCGTGGGGCAATTTTGGAAAATTGCCCCACAAAGGGCGAAGGTACAAAACTCGATGCAATATGAACGCACGCGGCGGTGACGCGTGAAGGGAGCCGGATTCTTTGTCGCCGGCGGAGCAACCTCGGCGTTGATCATTTCATTGATTGGAATTCTCTTCGTGAGTGGCGGCGCGCCGTTCAGTCCTGGGTCGCTCAGCGCGGCGCATTCTGCCAAGCGCGCGGTTGGTGAATTCGCTTCACACGCGGATTTCGATGCGCGCTGTGAACTGTGCCACGCGCCATTTCGCGGACCCGAATCCTCGCGCTGTTTGAACTGTCACACCGATGTGCACGATCAGATTGCGACGACGCAAGGCATTCATGGCGCGTTGCCGAATGCGCGCGCCTGCGCCACGTGTCACACCGAGCACAAGGGACGCGCGTCGAATCTGACGCGCGTGGCGGTGGTGGAGATTCCGCACGAGCAATTTGGTTTTTCGCTCGAACGTCACGCACGCGATTACAGCAACGCGCCGATGACGTGTCGTGCGTGTCACACGTTTGCGAATGACTCGAACAAGCCGGAATCGGCGGCGGTGACGGCGGCGTGTGTGGACTGCCACGCGCGTCACGACGCGTGGTACATCGCGGAGCATCGCCGCGCGATGGGTGAGGCGTGCCTGGCGTGCCACGATGGCTCCGCGCGTTTGCGCGGATTCGATCACAACGCGGTCTTTTCGCTCGACGGCAAGCACGGACAAACCGCGTGCGTCAAGTGCCACGTCAACAATCGTTTTCGCGGCACACCGCGTGACTGCGTGCAATGCCACGCCGAACCCGCGATTCATCGCGGAAAATATGGATTGGTCTGCGCGGCGTGCCACACCTCGGCGGGCTGGCGACCGGCAAATTTGATTCGCCATCCATTCCCGCTCGATCACAGCGGCAGGCAATCGGGGTGCCAGGTTTGCCATCCGGCGAATTACGCGTCCTACACCTGCTACAACTGCCACGAACACGAGCCGAACAAAATCACGCGCGCGCATCTCGACGCGAACATTCGCGAGATTGGCAATTGCGCGCAATGTCATCCCACTGGAAAGAAGATTGAATGAGAGAGATACTCGTACGGGATCTTGCCAAGTGCATCAATTGCGATACGTGTTTGACCGCGTGCCGCACCCGGCATGGTCGCGCGCGGATGACGATGCAAGGTCCGCGCTTTGGTCGTTACCAATTGCCGGATGTGTGCCGGCATTGTCCCGATACGCCGTGCATGAGCGTGTGTCATCTCGGCGGCATGCAACGCCGCGACGACAAGACGCTCGTTTCCGACGCGTGTCGCGGTTGCAACAAGTGTGTCGAGGCGTGTCGCTATGGCGTCATCGCGTTACTGCCGCGTCAGTCTGAAGCGCGGCGCGGATTCTTGGAAACTATTTTCGCACAGACCCAGGTCAACCACCAGACCGCGCCGAATTATCGGATCGCGACCGACGCGTCGCGCTGTGTCCAGTGCGGCATCTGCGGACACAATTGCCCGGCAGGTATCGCGGTGCGCGATTATGCGCGGCGCGGCAAGATCATGGACGATGCGCGCTGTTTTGGTTGCGGGTTGTGCATCGAAAAATGTCCGCGCGGAACGCTGCGTTTTGAAATGCACCCTGCCGCGCCTGTTTCGAAATTTCGCGCAGACAAGTGCGATCTGTGCAACGGCTATGCCGAAAGCAACTGCGTCAAAGAGTGTCCGACCGGCGCGCTCTTGCGCTTGAAGGTAGACGACGGACTCGCGCGGCTCGACCCAGCGCTCTACGATTTTGTCATCCATCCCAGGGACAAGCTAGACCCAGCCGCCCATTCGATGCCAATCTTTGCGCCGCAGTCCGCGCCGGAATCGTTGGCGTCAGCGGCGGTGGGAGAATAGACGACGATGATTCATCATCTCATTATCGGCAACGGCGCGGCGGGCATGAGCGCGGCGGAAGAAATTCGCCAACGCGATCCGCGCGCGGCGATCACGGTTATCAGCGACGAGCCGTGCCCGATGTACTCGCGCCCAGGTCTGGCGTACTTGTTGATGGGCGAAATCCCAGAGTCGCGCGTGTTTTGTCGCGTGCCCAAAGACTATGACGATCAACGCATCTATCTCGAACACGCGCGCGTGAATGCACTCGACCTGACCCAGCACACGGCGCAACTCGCCGATGGACGCGCGGTGCTCTACGATACGCTGTTGCTCGCGACCGGCGCGTCCGCCGTGCCGGCGAATTTTCCTGGCAGCCAGCTCAAAGGAGTCGTCTACCTCGATACGCTCCGCAATGTCCAGGATATTTTGCATCAGGCGCAAAACGGCACGCGATCGGTGGTCGTGGTCGGCGGCGGCATCACGGCGATGGAAATGGCGGAGGGCTTGCGCCATCGCGGTTTGGAGGTGCATTATCTCGTCCGCAAAAAAACGATCTGGTCGGCGTTGTTGACGGACGACGAATCGCGCATCATCGAAGACCATGCGCGCGCCCAGGGAATTCAGATTCACTTCAATTCAGAGATCAAGGAAATCATCGGCGCAAACGGACAGGTCGCCGGCGTCCGCACCACGACGGATGAGGAAATTCCGTGTCAGATGGTCGGCGTCGCGATTGGCGTGCGACCCAGGATCAGTTTAGCAAAGGCGGCGGACATTCGCGTCGATCGCGGAGTCGTGGTCAATGAATTTCTCGAATCGTCCGCGCCGAACGTCTTTGCGGCGGGCGACATCGCGCAGGTGTTCGATCAATGGAGCGGCGAAACGCGCGTGGATGATTTGTGGTCGAGCGCCATCGCGGCTGGACGCGCGGCGGGCGCGAACATGGCGGGCGCGCGCGTGCCGTACATCAAGGGCGCGCCGTTCAACGCCGCGTTGGTTTTCGGCGTGCACCTCACGGCGATTGGGCAAGCGGGAGCGGGTCAACGCGACAAGGACGACGCGAACGAAACACTGCACTATCAATCGCGCGGTTCGTCCGAAGTGTTTTGGGCGCGACCCGGTGGAACGTACGCGAGCGCGTGGAGTCGGTCGGGGGATAATTCGCTGCGCCTGGTTCTGCGCGATCAGCACATCGTCGGCGCGCTAATTCTGGGCAATCAAGATTTGGCGGACCCGCTGCGCGATTTGATCGGACAACGCGTGGACGTTTCAGCTGTTCGTTCGCGCTTGCAAACGAACGACGCCGCGCTCGGCAAAACGATTCGCGCATTCTGGGAACAATGGCGGCGGCGACCGGTGTAACTGCGTCGTTCTAATGCGGCAATGTCAAACTATTCGGGTTTGTTGCGCGCAGTGGGTTCCGCGAGTTCCAGTACGCGCCGCGCCGCGTTGTCGTCGGTGACCAGAACATTGAGGTAGCGCCCGCGCAGCGCGCCGAGAATCGCTTCCGCTTTCGCCGCGCTGCCGGCGACCGCGATCACGGTCTCGATATTTTGCAGCGTCTTGATGCCGATCCCAATCGCGCGGCGATTCAATTCGACATCGAGCGGCTGTCCGTCTTGGTCGAAGAATTGTCCGCACATGTGCCCGATCGCGCCCTGGTCCTTCAAGCGCGCCAGTTCGCGTTCGTTGAGATAGCCGCTCCAGATCAAACTCGACACGTCGGGACCCAGCGCGCCGATGCCGAGCAACGCGACATTCGCTTTGCGCGCGAGCGTGAGAATGTCATAGATTTGCGCCGATTGAATCAACGCGTCGCGCGTGCGCGTGTCCTCGACGAGAAGCGGCACTGGCAAGTAGCGATACTCGCCGCCGTAAATCTGCGCGATTTGGCGCACGAGTTCGGGACCATCAATCAACGGCTTGTCCGAACCGAGCGCGCCGATGATCGGCACGACCGTCATCGCGATTTTGCGCGTGGGGTGCAACGCGGCAATCGTGCTCGCGAGCGAGCGTCCGTACGAGATGCCGAACACCGTTCCGTCCTTGACGTGACTATCAATCACGCGCGCGGCAAGCACACCCATCCCCTTGCGAATTTCCTCTTCGTCGCGCCCTTTGCCGATCAGCACGCGCGCGTCGCGCAAATGAAATCTTGCGATGAGTTGTTGCTCTAATTCTTGCGCGCGTTCCCACGCATAATTGATCGTGATCTTGATGATCCCAGAATCCAACGCTTGTTGCAACAGTCGCGACACCGTCGAGCGCGACGCGTTGATGCGCCGTCCGATCTCCGCCTGTGTCAGATGCTGCGCGTAATAGTATCGCGCCACGTGCACTAACAGTTCCTCTTGATCGCTCATCATTTCTCCAATCAGGTGCTCGTTTTCAAGCACAATTTCCCGCGTATTTTACCAGAAATCTATTTTTTCTGTCAAATTGAAGAGACTTGATTGCACATTTTCCCATCATTATGAGAATATTATTGACTCTCGGTAATTTGTACCGTATATTAGCCGCAAGTCATTCCCCCGCTATTCCCACCGTATTACGCTCGCGTTCGACCTCACCGTCATCAGGAGAACCAAATGAGCAAAGTTAGCGAAATAACCAGAGAGTCCTGGATTCTGAGCACGTTCCCCGAATGGGGCACGTGGCTCAACGAAGAAATCGAACAAGCCGTTGTTGCGCCGGGCACGTTCGCGATGTGGTGGCTCGGGTGCACCGGCATTTGGGTCAAGACCGAAAACAGCACGAACCTGTGCATTGATTTGTGGGTTGGCGCTGGCAAACGCTCCGGCAAAAATCAATTGATGAATCCGCAACATCAAATGCAACGGATGACTGGGTGCAAAAAACTCCAACCAAATTTGCGTAACGTGCCATGCGTGCTCGATCCGTTCGCGATCAAAAACATTGACGCGGTCATCGCGACACACGATCACGGCGATCACATTGACGCGAACGTCGCCGCGGCGGTGCTGAAAAATTGCACTGCGTCGGTGCCGTTCATCGGACCGCAGGCGTGCATCGCGTTGTGGCAGAGCTGGGGCGTGCCGGCGGATCGTTGCATCGCGGTCAAGCCCGGCGATGTCGTCAAGATCAAGGACACCGAACTCGTCGCGCTCGATTCGTTCGACCGCACCGAATTGGTGACCGCGCCGGTCGGTGTGACGCTCGCCGGAAAAATTCCGCAAGCAATGGACGACAAAGCGGTGAACTATCTCGTCAAAACGCCGGGCGGCAGTTTGTATCACAGCGGCGATTCGCATTACTCGAACTATTATGCCAAGCACGGCAACGATCACGCGATTGACGTCGCGCTCGGCGCGTTCGGCGAAAACCCGCGCGGCATCACCGACAAGATGACATCAGTGGATATTTTGCGGATGGCGGAAGCGTTGCGCGCCCAGGTCGTCATTCCGATTCACCACGACATCTGGACCAACTTTCAAGCCGACCCGAATGAAATTCTCGTGTTGTGGAAAATGAAAAAGGATCGTTTGCAATACCAGTTCAAACCGTTCATCTGGCAAGTCGGCGGCAAGTTTGTCTATCCGTGCGACCAGGACAAACTAGTTTATCAACATCCGCGCGGGTTCGAAGATGCGTTCGAAGGCGAACCCGATCTACCTTTCAAGTCATTCCTATAATTCCACGAATCAGTTAAAAAGGAGGGGATGGAGTTTCACCGATTCTTTTGTGAGTTGACGATTGCCCACACGGTTTAAGCGAAATCTCAATGCTCAACGGAGAGAAGAAAATGAAAACGATGATTCGATTCTTACTTGCGGTGATGTTGCTTGGAATGTTGGTGACCGCGTGCAGCGCGCCCGCCGAGCCAACCAAAGCACCGAGCGCACCCGCACAAACGCAAGCGACCAAAGCGCCCGAGCCGACCAAAGCTCCTGCGCCGACCCAGGGCATTGTGCTGCCCCCCGGTCAAGCCGCGCAACCCACCAAAGCGCCCGAGCCCGTTGCCACGAAAGCCGCCGCGCCCGCGCAACCGGGTGACTCGCCGTACAAAAAGTACGCGGGCGCTAAACTTGTCGTCTCGTGGCCCTCGCTCTCGCACTTTCAAGTTGCCGCGAAAATGATCCCCGAGTTCACCAAAGAGACGGGCATTCAAGTCGAAGTGGATTTTACCGAGTACGCCAAACTCAAGGACAAGCAGGTGCTCGAACTGTCCAAGCCCAACGGCGATTACGATGTCGTCGCATGGACC
>JACRBM010000075.1 GCA_016219275.1 Chloroflexota bacterium | reverse complement strand
GGCATTCTACCGCCAGGGGCAGCAAAGCTCCCCAGCGTTTGTTCGCGAGCCACTCCTACCCTCCCACACGATCAGTGTACTCTCGTTCGTGCGAAATCGCTATTCGACTGTTAATGTTCAAGTCTCAGTATACAAGCGTTTCGCGCCATGCCTTTCCAGTCGAATAGGTACTCATCCGCCAAGCAATTCGGAATCGTGACGGACTTGGGGAGATAGCCATGCCAAAATGGGAATCTGAATCCGTCTATGATTGGAGTAAAGACGGTTATACAAGAGAACGCGAGGAGCGTTCAAAAATAATCGGGAGACTTTTAGCAGAGGGATGGGAACCAATTCAAGTTGAAAATGGAGAGGTCAGTGTATTCAAACGCGTAATTCCAGAAACACGCTAACAGAATCAAAGGACGGTGTAGCGGAACAAGAGAACACGCACGAACGCGAAAAACTCACCCACTTTTCTTTGCTATCGCCGCGAGAACGCTTGCATCCGCAACGCTTCGATGTTCAGCGTCAGGCGATAGACGAGCGAATCGAGGAAACGCGCGAGGAAACGCAGAGGAGTTTGTTTCGGGCGCGGCTTGCTATCCGCAGCGAGCGCATACGTCGTGAAAGTGTGTTCGGGGCAAAAAGTATAGACCGCGCCCAGGTTATCAACGCACAAGGACGACGCCGCGAAGATATGACGCGACGACGAACGCGCATCAGGGCAATAGAAATGCGGCGCGAACGATTGTCCACAAACCGAACAGGTCAGCGGAGTATCAATCACATTGCCGTTGATGCGGAATGATATTGTCGAACGACAATTCGGACAAGCAATTTGCGCGTTCATGGTTTTGCCTTTTGGAGCGAACGTATCTTTTCAATTACGGTCAGAACATCACGCGCGGCAAGTGGCGCACCGTAAAACTCTGACCACGCTTCGCGGAAATCGCCGCTTCGCAACGCGTTTTCTAGTTTGCCGAGTTGCGCGATAATGTGGCGCGTGTTGTTGGTGCGTTCGCAGTTCTCCCACAATTTTTTAGCATCAATCGCGGGCAAGTCGAGCAACAAGGCAATCACATCGCCCAAGTCGCGGTCTCGTAGTGGCATCAGTTTGAGTATCAGCAAATCTTCGGCGGAAACAGTCGGCGCAAGCAGATTACCCGCATCATCCACCGCTACTTGCGCCGAATCTGGTGAGAGTGTGTACGTCTGATTGGAAGTCATATCCCACAGTCGTTCAACCGAGATATGAATTTCAACCGTCGTATTGCCAACACGCTTGATCGCTTTCACGCCTTCAAACTTGGTTAGGTCTTGATATTCAAAACCCAATCGCTTGAGAACCATGATGAAGTTCGGCTTGTCGTTGCGACTGATAGCAAGGTCAATATCATGTGTGAATCGTTTACGCCGCGCAAATCCACGCACCGCCAAACCACCGATGAGACGCGGATGAACGTCAAACTCGCGGCACAATTCCAAAATCTGTTGCAGTTCGTCTTTGAGTTCGCGGTCAATGTCCACGACTGGATTATACACCAAAACTGCACGAACGCGAAACACTCGCACACCGACAACGGCGGTATCGGCTGCCAGCGAAGTAACTTTTTCCAGCAATACACTTGGCGCGCAAAGGTGGCTTGCCCAAGTCCGCCGTTGTCGGAGTGCTGTAGCGTTTTGGCGACATTTCTTTTCAATCCGAGTGCAACGCACCACACCAGCATCTGAAAAACAAAAACCGCCGCTCAAAGGCGACGGTAGTGGTAACAGGTCAAAAATTCTATCAACGGAGTGGAAGGTAGGTTATTTGGTCGGCGTACTCGTCAGGATTCGATGCGCCCCAGATGAGAGCCAACTCCTCAATGGTTTCGCTCAATGACATCTTCGGGTTGAGAGTTATCATACCTGGAAAGTGATGCCCCATGGCAAGATGGTCGCGTAAGTGATTCGGCATTGAGCCACGATTATTCGTAACCAACATGAAACCATTTGCTTCGCACCACAAGAGTATGTCAGGGTCAAGCGTTCCTATCGGCGGAACACTTGGCTCACCCATTCGCCATACAACAATATCAGTATGGCGCGTGTGCAAGCCCTTGCGTAGGTTCTCGCCTACATTCTCGTCCAGAAGATATTTTCTCACCGAGGTGACCTCTGGTCATGGTTTTTGAATGGACGCGGCTTGACGCTCGGCAGCAATGCGGCGCAACCTCTGTATCGCCGGCGATGGATTGCGATTCTGTTCTTCCCACCGACGATTTGTGGTCTCAAGCCAGTTGGCAAGATAAGCCGTGACTTGCTCTTTGTTATGCAAATAGTAGGTAATCGTCGCGTGAACTTGTTCAAGGGTCAGCGATGGATATTGTGCCACAATGTCTTCGGGGGAACGACTGCGATAAATGAAATCGTAGAGAATGGTTTCGATTCCAACGCGCGTCCCTTTAACGCGAATGTCATCCGGCGCAAGGAAGTTGAAATATTCTTCGAGTTCCATAGTACTCACCTCCGAGACAGATTATATCACAAAACGATGAACGCCGCCGAACACACGCGCCCCGAATAGGCGGCAAAAGGAAATCGCTTTACAAATGTAAGTTGACTCCCGTCGAACATCGGGGTACTGTGGCGTTCATAACCCGACCGGTTTTCCAGCCGGTCGGGTTTGCGCGTCCACACACGCTTGACGCCACCGCACGTTCCACATAGAATCGTGCCAACACCATTTCGCGACGCTCGGCGGTCGCATCAAGGAGCAACGCATGTCCGACAACGACAAGGCAAAATCAAAACACGATGAAGAAAAGAAGCCGGAACCCAAGGATCAAATCGTCGAGACCAAGCACACCATCACGCTTGGCGGTCAAACGATCAGCTACACGGCGACGACTGGCACGATTGTGCTGAAAGAGGAAGCCGAGAAGAAAGGCGACAAGGACGGCGAATCCGAGGGCGAAAAACCAAAGGCGTCCGTCTTTTTTATCGCGTACACGCGCGATGATGTTGCCGACAAAACGAAACGCCCGCTGACCTTTTCGTTCAACGGCGGACCTGGGTCGTCGTCCGTGTGGTTGCACCTCGGCTTGCTCGGTCCGCGCCGCGTCGTGATGACCGACATCGGCGATTTGCCGCCGCCGCCGTACCAACTCGTGGACAACGAGTACTCGATGCTCGACGTGACCGACCTGGTATTCATTGATCCGGTCAGCACCGGCTTTAGTCGTCCGGTCGTCGGCGAAAAAGCCAAAGAGTTTCACGGTTTCAAAAAAGACATCCAATCCGTCGGCGATTTCATTCGACTCTACACGACGCGCTATCAACGCTGGACGAGTCCCAAGTTTTTGATCGGCGAGAGTTACGGCACGACACGCGCGGCAGGATTATCGGGTTACTTGCAAGAACGGCACGGCATGTACTTGAACGGCATCATGCTTGTGTCGTCCATCCTGAATTTTGCGACCGCGCGATTCAATCCTGGGAATGACCTGCCGCACATTTTGTTTCTGCCGACGTACACCGCGACCGCGTGGTACCACAAACGGCTCGCGCCGGAATTGCAAAGCGACCTGCACGCGACGCTGCGCGAGGTCGAGCAGTTTGCGTTCGGCGAGTACACGCTCGCGCTCGCGCAAGGGGCATCGCTCGGCGACGACGCGCGCCAAACGATTGTGGCAAAACTCGCGCGCTACACCGGTTTGTCGCGCGAGTACATCGAGCGCACCAATTTGCGCGTGGACATCCACCGCTTTTGCAAAGAGCTGTTGCGCGATGAACGCCGCACGGTCGGGCGTCTCGATTCGCGTTTCAAAGGCATTGACCGCGACGCCGCCGGCGAGATTCACGATTACGATCCCAGTCTCACGAACATTATCGGACCGTACACCGCGACCTTCAACGATTACGTGCGCGGTGAGTTGAAATTCGAGACCGATCTGCCGTACGAACTTCTCACGCCGCGAGTGCAACCCTGGAGTTACGCCGAGGACGAGAATCGCTACGTCAACGTCGCGGAAACATTGCGCGAGGCGATGACGACGAATCCGTACCTCAAAGTTATCGTCGCGAACGGCTATTACGATTTTGCGACGCCGTACCTGGCGACGCGCTACACCTTCAATCATCTCGGTCTCGAACCGAGTTTGCAGAACAACGTCGCGATGACGTACTATGAAGCCGGACACATGATGTACATTCACCTGCCCTCGCTCGCGCAACTCAAAACCGATCTGGCGAACTTTGTGCGCGGCGCATATCCATCCGTGTAGCCAGAAAAGTTTTTTCCACGAAGGACACAAAGAACACCAAGGATACAAACAAACCCAATGTGCAACTTGTTTGTCATTTCGAGCGCAGCGAGAAATCTCACGCCTCGGACAAGGACGAGACGCTTCGCGTCGTCGCAAAACCCGCTCCTCGAAATGACAATTGTGATATTGCACATTGGGTAAACAAAAATTCGTGTCCTTGGTGCTCTTCGTGGGCAAAAGAATTATTTTCGAGACCCGCAAATTACACGATGAGAATCGCCGGTCGCGCGAAGGTGATACCGTCCACATTCACATCCATCGTCGGCAAGCTATCCGTACGTGTAAGCACCTCATTGCCGTTCGCGCCGACGAGAATCGTGTCCTCCGATTTCGCGCCGGTGATGGACGGATTCCAGGCGAATGCCTGCCCCAACGCAACCACATCCGTCGCCGTTGGCGAACCCAGGTACTCGCGCCCCTCGTATCCAGCAACGCCGCCTTGATGATGCAATTGCCACTCGTCCGCAAACCCGGCTTCCGCGTAAACCCGTTGCGCGCGCTGAAAAATCTCGCCGAGCGTTTTACCCGGGCGCGTCGCCGCGATGAACGCCGCATCCACGCGCGCGGTCGCTTCCATCTTGCGTTGCACCTCGTCCGGCAATTTGCCGAAATGGACGAATCGCGTGATCGAGCAGACCAACCCGTGTTGTCGCCCGCCGAGTACGAGCATCGCGTAGCGCTCCAATTTTTTCGCAGTCGGCAGCGGATGGCGAAACTTGAAGATGCGTTCATCCGTCGCGATCAAGTTGACGATGGCTTGCACGCCGCGACGCTGTGCCTGCAGCGCGAGTTGCGCCGCGATTTCGAACTCGGTCATCCCCGGTTTCACCGCGCGAATCGCCGCGTCCAGCGCGTCCGCACACGCTTTGCCGAGCGCGCGAAAGCGTTCGCCTTCTTCGGGTAACAGATTCGCGCGCACGCGTGCGAGGTCCGCGGTCAAATCAAGCGCTTTCGGAAAGCCCCAGTCCGCGCCGAGTTTCATTCCGCGCGTCAGTTCCGCCATCGCGTTCGCCGCGTGCCACGGCGTCGCGCGCAATTCCCAGCCCTGCGCGTCGAGGCGCTCTTCCTGCGTCAAGCGCGTCGCCTCGATGTTGTTCGTGATGACATAGCGCGCCGCGCGCGTGACGAGCAGCGATGACGCGCCGAATGTCGTCGCGGTGCCGACGTACCCCGCCGCGCCGCACGTTGCCCACGCAAAACTGCTGACGCGTTGAAGCAAGAGCGCGTCCAGATTGTGTTTGTCGAGCAGTGCTTGAATCCGTTGTTGTTTGATTTCAAATTCGTTCACGAATCACCTCTTTCGAATTTTGAATTGCGAATGGCGTATAACGTATGGCGAATGGCATATCGCGAATGGCGAATTGCAATTTGCTATCTGCCTACTGACCGTCGCGCCCACAGTTTCCACAACTCGGCGCGGACATGTTGCCACGTTCGTAACGCGCGCGTTTGCGTTGCCTTGTCCGGTTTACGTGGACTATACTGACAAAGCACGTACGCGTCAATTAGCGCGTCCAAGTCTCGCGCGATCATCGCGCGCGCGTTTACCTGACGCGTCAATTTTTCCGCGAACTCGCTCGGCGTGTCGGACGCGTGGGCGCGCACACCGAACCGCGCGGCGTACCACGCGAGCCGCCGATAAATTTCGCGCACCGTTGCGATCGGCGGACGCCGCCGCAAGCGCAACTCGTCGGACGCGAACACCGCGCCGATTCCACCCAGCACGAGTGCGACCACCGCGAACAGAATCCAGCCCCAATCCATTTCGGTCGTGGTCAAGTTCGTCAGCGTTTTGTTTGCCTTGGGTAACTTTTGCGTTTCGTCCGATGTGTTTTGCGCCGAGTACTGTCGCGCCGGACGATTGCTCGTCGCTTCGAACTCAACCCAGCCCGCGTCGGGAAAATACAACTCTGCCCACGCGTGCGCGTCCGCCTCGGTGACGATGTAACGCGCGTTGATCGGATCGAACACGCCGGGCGCGTACCCCACGACGAGCCGCGCCGGCATCCCCGCCGCGCGCGCGAGCACGACCATCGCGGACGCGAAATAATCGCAGTACCCTTTCTGCAGATCGAACAGAAAATAATCCATCACATCGCGATTCGGCGGCGGCGCGGGCAGATCGAGCGTGTATGGAAATTCGCGCAAATAATTTTCGATGGCGCGCGCGCGCTCATACGGCGTCGGCTGGGTCGCGGTCAAGTCGCGCGCGAGCGTCAACACGCGCAGCGGCACATCGTCCGGCAAATCCAAATAATGCGCACGAATCTCCGCCGGATAAAGCGTCCCCGCCTGGCGCAGTTGTTCCACATCAAGCGACAACACGCGCGACTCGGCGCGATAATTTGTGGCGCGCAATTCGGCGCTGAACACGTCGCCGTTCGCGCGCCGCGCGATGCGAAAATCGTGATCGGCAGTGACAAGTGTGCCGGTCGCAAACAGTAAACCGCTCGTCTCGCGCACGCGGTGGAATTCCTGTTGCACGGTGCGCTGGGTCAACGTCAATCCGCCGTCTGCCGATTCGCCGGCTTGATACGCGGTGATTTCAGTATCGCTCGTCACCCAGCCGCGCCCGGTGTAACGATCGTACGTGCTGCCGCGCCAATAATGCGGCGGCGCAACATACTCTTCCGGCGATTCAACGTGCGTGTCGTCCGTCTGAATCGTCATCACGACCAGACGCGATAGTTCCGCGCCTGTACCAAGCAGGTGTTTCGTCGGCAGACCCGGCGCGCGCATCACATCGAAAATCGTCGGCTGGCTTGGCGCGGGTTGCGGCTGCAATCCAAACGATTCCGTCACGCGATTCACTTCAACTCGCTCGCGCGTCAACTCCTGTGTCCATCGAATCACGTCGTCGAGCGAAAAGGACGGGATGCTTGCCGCGAGGATCATCAAGATTAGCGAAAACGAAACTCCGGTGATCGCCAGATCGAACGGCAGGTCTTCGGCGGCAGGAATGTGATTCACACGCCAGCGGTGTTCGCGCTCGCTCTGCGCGCACACGACGAACAACACCAGGATGACCGCGAGCATCACCAAGAGATAATCCGGATTGCCGCCGGCGTACGCCAACACCGCCGCGAGCAACGCCAGGCACGGCGCGAGTGCGACGAGCGGGCTATGGCGACGCAACGCGTGCCAACTCGCCCAGGACGCGATTGCCCACGCGACCAAGCCCCACGCGAGCGCAGCGGCGACCGGGTCGAACGCGGGCACACCGCTCGCCATCGCGCCGAGCCAATCGCGCAAACGCGCTAGTAAAATCGCGATCGCGTTCCACAACTCGCCGAGCGCGCGCAACGTCGGCGCAACGTCTATCGCTTTGCCGCGCGGCACATCCCAGGTTTCGCGCGCGACGATGGCGAGCGTTCGCGCGAGCGCGCCGAGTTTATCGCCCAGTTGCCCGACGCGTACCAAGACCACTTCGCCGCCGAGCAACATCGCGATCAACGCGGCAAGCCAACCTGGGAAACGCGCGAGCGCACCGCCGACGAGTAATGCGAGCGTCATCAACGCGATTGCGGAGACCTCGTCAAATCCGCGCACCACTTGGCGCAGCGCGTACGCGGTCGTTGCGAACGCGCACCACAACAACACGAGGATGACGAGCGTATTCGCGCCAAGCGTGCGCACGCACCAACGTACTAGCGCGATCATACAAGTGTCTTCCACGCCGCGTCGCGCGGCGAACGCGCGAGGACCGCGCGTCCGTGCGGCGTCACGCGCCAATCGAATGCGCCGGCTTGACCTGGCATCGCGGCGCGGCGCGCCAACATATCGCGCGTGACGATATGCCGCGCGATGCCGATGCGCGCGAGCATGTTCGCCACGCCGCGCGCATCCACCGCGCCGCCGAACGAGCGCGGGTCGAGCAGAATAACGGTTGGCACGATGCCGCGCCATAACAAAAGCGGCAGCGCGTCCACCCAGGCATTGGTCGCATCCGAGGTGATAATGATGAGACTCGACGATTGGCGGAGCGATGTTCGCGCGCGTGTGAGCACATCGCGCAAGGCGAGATCGCCGGGTTGCGCGAGCGCGAGCGCGCCGAGAATGTCCCAGCGTTGCGCGGCGTCATCGCGCGGCGCAAGCCATATCGAATCGCGCGCGCTCGCGACGAGACCGACCGCGCGGCGCGCGCGCAACCCGGCATCGGCGAGCGACGCGGCGAGAATGACGCCGTGCTCCGTCGTCGAATCCGCGCCCTGCCCTGCCTGGACGCGCTCATTGAGATCGAGCACGACCCACCAATCGCCGCTCGGCGTGTGGTCGAATTGACGCACGAACAAATCATCGCGTCGCGCGGAGGTGCGCCAGTGAATCGCGTTCACGCTATCGCCGGGCTGGTACTCGCGCACGGCTGCTGCGTTGACCGCGCGCTCGATCGCGGTGCGGCGCAAGTGTCCTTCGCCGATGCGTCCGCCCGGCGCGATTTGAATTCCCGGCAACGGCACGACCGGGGGCAAGACCAACATACTTTGCGTCGCGCATAAATCGAGCGTGACTTGATAAATGCCGAATGGGTCGCCCGCGCGAATCGTCGTCGGACCGAGTGTGTACGCGCCGCGTCGCGCGCATCGCGTACGCAGCAGCCAACGCGTTTCCGTGTCGCCGCCAATGCCAGTCGCTTGACTCGCGTTATAATCCGGCAACGTCGAATGATCGGACACTTCGACCCAGAGTGCTGGGAGCACACCGCGATTGATGAGCGTGAATCGTTCCTCGATGTGGTCGCCGACCTGCGCCCAACCAAAGCGCACTTGCCGTGTGAGTGTGAGATGCCGCGCGAGTGATCGCGCCCAAACGAACGCGATCAACCATGCGCCACCCAGCCCCACGAGCAAAATCATCCAGCCGCGAAACGGCGTCGTCAGTTGCAGAATCATCAGCAAGATGACGAGCGGCGGAAGCAAGCGCGTTCTTAATTCCAGATGTCCATGTGAATTATTCATCGTTAAGAAAAAAACCGAGAGATGCTTCCCTCGGTCACAACGTCAGCCCGATAAAACTGCCCACTGTTTACTGTTCACTGTTCACTACTTCACTGACACTGCCCGCCTTGCGCGAACCGATCCAGTCCATCGGCGATGCCGAGCGCGAGCGCATCGCGGCGCTCTTTAAGAATTTTCTTGTCCGCACCCAGGAAACCCAGCTCGATGATCGCACCGGGTGTATTCGAGTTGATTTCGTTCAAAGCGTGATAGTGCGTCATATCGCGCGTGATGCTACCTTCGTGAAACGCCAACTGGGTTGCCGCCGCGTACGCGCTACTGACACAGCGCACCAAGCGATCATCCTCTTGCGAAATCGCGCTGAACTCGGCGCGCGCAACTTTGTAGCCGGACGCGTACATGATGCACGAGTCCGCGTGAATCGCGAGAAAGACGCGCGGCGTGTAATCGCGTTTCGTCGCGTTCAATCGCCGATCAAACTCGGCGAGCACTTCGACCTGATACCCGCGCGCTTCGAGAAACAACTTGGTCCGATTCGCGATATCCACGTTGATGTCCACCTCGCGCAACCCATCGGGACAGATCGCGCCCGTGTCCGCGCCGCCGGAATGTCCGGCAAGAAGCGCGATCGGCGGCGGCATGGGTGTGGGCGTGAGTGTGAGTGTCGCGGTCGGTAGCGGCAGCGACGTGGCGACGAACGCCACCGCGGTCATCACCGGCGGCGGTCGCTGCGCGATCGCGCCAGCGGTGCACACCGTCGCGACGAGCGCGCAGAACGCGGCGACGAGCGACAAGCGCGAGAGATTTTCCAGCGCACCGCGACGAATCATCAACGAATCTTTTTCAATATCTTGCGTTTTCACAGCGAGTTCTAAAAAACGAATAAACGAATAGCATTCGTGACGTTTACCAGAGTACGCGCGCGTCGCCGACGCGCTTGGTCACGCGCGCGCTATCGAGATGCTCGAGCAACGCGACCGCGTACTTGCGACTGGTATCGAACCGGTCGCGCACCTGCGCCGCCGTCACCTGCCCTTGCGCTTGAATCGTCGCGACGACCCACTCGCGCATCGCGCGGTACGCGGTCGGCGCGAGCAACACCGATTCGTTCAAGCGCACGAGTTTGTCTTGTGTAACCAGCACATTCACCGCTTCCACGCCCAGCGCGGACTCGGCATCCCCGCCGCTCGGCGGCGCGTACGGCGCGCGGTCGAATTGCGCGAGCAACGCGCTAACCTTGCGTTGCAGTTCCGGCGAAAACGTGATCGTGAAATCCGGACGGCACACCACATCCTCGCGCGCGACCAAAACAGTTTCCGCGCTCGCGCGCTCGACGACGCGATCAAATACGCGCGGCGGCAGACCCAGGCGGCTTTTCAATTCTTCGCGCGGCAGACCGGCGCGCAACGGAAATTGTTTGTGAAAATCGTCCACCGCGGCGCGGATTTTAGCGACGAGCGCGCGCCAGTTTGGCGCGGAGATGAACGCCGCGCCCAGCGCCATCGCCCCACCCGATTCGACCTGCGCGTTCAACGCCGCGGCAACCACCTCAACGCTCAAGCCGGTCGCGCTCGCGATCTCTTTCGCCTCGGCGGGGTTTGCGCCGCGCGACGCGAGAAACTGCGCGACGATTTCATCCGGCGTGCCGCGCGCGAGCGTTTCCAATCGCGCGATGACCTCTGGCTTGAAACGCCGATGCCGCGTGGTCGCGTGCGGGTCAACGACCGAGCCGCCGCCAATCGTGATGCTCGGCGACGGAAAGCGAATGATGTAGCGATCATTCTTCGCGACCGCGACTGGTTGCGCGAGATGCAGTTGAATCCAACCCGCGTCGCCCGGCTTGAACTCGTCGCGTTCCAACAAACGCACGCGCGCCGGCACTTGCGCCGCGCCAGTGAAAAAATCTACCTCATTATTGTGCGCGAGCGGTTTGGGCGCGGACGCGAGATAATCGAGCCGCGCATCGAGCAAGGTCGTGCCGTTCAGCGTGCCGGGCAAGGCAACGACCTGACCGCGCTGCAAATCTTCGACCGCGAGACCGGATACGTTGATCGCCACACGACTGCCGGGTTGCGCGTGTTCGACCTTGGACTTGTGCGTTTGCAAACCGCGAATGCGTCCGCGTTTCCCGCTCGGCGCGATTTCGATTTCTTGACCGACCGCGAAACTGCCGTCGCTCAACGTGCCGGTGACGACCGTGCCAAAGCCGGCAATCGAAAAGACGCGATCAATCGGCAGACGCGGTTTGCCAAGATCATTTTTCGGGGCGACAACCTTGAGGAGACGATCCAATTCGGCGAGCAGGTTTTTCAACCCGTCGCGTGTTTTCGAAGAGACGGGAATAATGGGTACGTTCGCGAGCACCGTGTTGGCAAGTTCTTGGCGTACGTCCGCTGTCACCATCTCGATCCAATCGCGATCCACCGTATCGCTTTTGGTCAACGCAACGACGCCGCCCTTGATCTGCAGCAAATCCAAAATCGCGAGGTGCTCGCGCGTTTGCGGCATCACGCCTTCGTCCGCCGCGATGACGAGCATCGCCGCGTCAATCCCGCCGACGCCCGCGAGCATGTTTTTGATGAACGCTTCGTGTCCCGGCACATCTACGACGCTGACCATTTCGCCGCTCGGCAAAGTGAGCCAGGCGAAACCCAGGTCAATCGTCATCTCGCGTTCTTTTTCTTCTTTCAACCGGTCGGGGTCAATGCCGGTCAATGCCTTGACGAGCGTGGACTTGCCGTGATCCACATGACCCGCCGTACCAATCACACGCACGCGTCAATCTCCCGCCGGGTTGGCGACTTTGCGACTTTTCGTCACTGGCTTTTCGCCTTCGACGCGATTGAGGATGTCTTCGAGCATTCGATCCTGGCTGACGTACCGCTTGCGTTCCGCTTCGATGAGCGCGCGCAGAATGTTCGACAACAACACCATGCGTTCGCGGCGTTCTTTTTCGATGCGCTCGACGAGTTCGTGCAATTGCGTCGCGACCTCGGGTCGCCAATCTTCGAGTTTGGTAATGCGGTCGGACACGACCGCGATGCGCTTGTTCCACTCGTCGCGCATGAATTGCCATTCGCCGAGTTGTTGTTGCCAACGCTTTTCGATATCGGCGATGATCTGCTCGCGTTCCTTGCGCCGCGTCTCCTCGACCAGACGTTGCCATTGCAAGAGACGCGCTTCGGTCTGCTTCAAACGTTCTTCCATTTCTTGCAGCGGCGCAAAAATTTTGCGATCTTCTTTGTACTTTTCCTGAATGCCGCGCATCTGCGCGAGCCACTCTTCGATCTCGCGGCGGCTCGTCTTCATCTGCTCCGCCCATTCCGCCATGTGGCGCGCGCGCGATTGCTCGGCGCGGCGCGCGGCTTCGGCGGCATCCGCGCGTTCCTGGCGCAAGCGGTCGCCGAGTTGATGCACTTCGGTCATCAACTGCCCGGTGCGCGGCACCCATTCTTCGACGACCGAGATGCGTTGGTTGAGCGCCTCATCGCGGCGAATCGCGTCTTCGACTTCGCGCTGGAGCGTGCCGAACGCGAGGTCGAGCCGGTTGAGCACATCGTGATCACCGATGATGCCGCGTTGAAATTGTTGCAGGGCTTCGATTTGCATCTGGAGCGCGGAAAGAATCTGGTCCATCCGTTCGCGTTCGGCTTGGCGGATCTTGAACTGTTCTTCTTCCGCCGCCAGCCGGCGTTTGTCCGCTTGCTCGAGGATGATCTGCACCTCGGTCTTGACCTGCCCGGTCGCTTGCTCGATTTGCGAATAACGCAACGACTGGCTCTGCAAGCGCGCGATGCGTTCTTCCAGGTCTTGGGTGGTCTTGACCAACCCCGCAATTTGAGAATACTGCGAAGTCAGTTGATTGCCTACTTCGGCGATTTGCGCTTTGTCTTTGCGATGTTCTTCGTCAAGCCAGGTGACGCGTTGAGTAACTTGCTCCAGATTCATCGTTCCTCCTGCGGCGATACGTTCGACAGATTATAGCATCAAAAGCGAATGGGAACAAACGAATGAGCAAATTAACCTTGCGAAGGTTTAAAACCTTCGCAAGGTTAATTCTATTTCAGCCAGCCCTTGGACCGCTCGACCGCGCGCTTCCATTCGCCGTACCCGTGCTCGCGTCGCGTCGCGTCCCATTGCGGTTCGAACACGCGGTCCACGCCCCAGTTCTGGCGCAGTTCGTCGAGTGATTTCCAAAAGCCGACCGCGAGTCCTGCCGCGTACGCCGCGCCGAGCGCGGTCGTTTCGTTGACGATGGGACGCACGACACGCGCGCCGAGAATATCGGCTTGCAGTTGCATCAGAAAATTATTCTTGACCGCGCCGCCGTCCACTTTTAGTGTTTTGAGCGGCACACCAGAATCCTTTTCCATCGCTTCGATCACTTCACGCGTCTGATAGCAAATCGCTTCGAGCGTCGCGCGGACGATGTGCTCGCGTTTGGTATAGCGCGTCATGCCGACGAGCGTGCCGCGCGCGTACATATCCCAATGCGGCGCGAACAAGCCGTTGAACGCCGGCACGAAATACACGCCGCCGGTGTCCGCCACCGATTGCGCGATCGCTTCGGTCTCTCCCGCGTTCGAAATGAGTTTGAGATTATCGCGCAACCACTGCACCGCCGCGCCGGCAATTGCAATCGAACCTTCGAGCGCGTAACACGTCGCGCCGTTCGAGGCGACCGTCGTGAGCAGACCGGCGTTTGACGGCACGATCTCTTTGCCGGTGTTCAACAACAAAAAGCAACCGGTGCCGTACGTGTTTTTCGCTTCGCCCGGCTCGAACCCCACTTGACCGAACAACGCGGCTTGTTGATCGCCGAGATCGCCGCACACGGGGACACGTCCACCCACCGCGCCAAGCGCTTCGGTGAATCCGTAGATGCTGGGATCGGATGAAGGACGGACGCGCGGCAGTATCGCGCGCGGAATGCCGAATAGCGCGAGGAGTTCGTCGTCCCAGTCGAGCGTTTGCAAGTTGAGCAGCATCGTGCGCGAGGCGTTCGTATAATCGGTGATGTGAACGCCGCCGCGCGGTCCGCCGGTCAGATTCCAAATCAGCCACGTGTCAATGTTGCCGAAAATTGCTTCACCGCGTTCTGCGTGCGCGCGCAAATCTGGGACGTTATCGAGCAGCCATTTGATTTTCGTCCCGGAAAAGTACGTCGCAATCGGCAAGCCGGTTTTCGCGCGAATCTTTTCCGCGTGACCCTCGTCTATTAATTTTTGACAGATGCTCTGCGTGCGCGTGTCTTGCCAGACAATCGCGTTGTAGTACGGTTCGCCGGTTTGCGGATTCCACACGACGGTCGTCTCGCGTTGATTCGTGATGCCAATCGCGGCGAGGTCGGTCGCGTGAATCTGCGCCTTTGCCATCGCGCCGCCAATCGTCGTGCGCGTGCGATCCCAGATTTCGCCGGCGTCGTGCTCCACCCAGCCCGGCTGCGGATAGATTTGATGATGCTCTTCGTAATGCGACGCGACGACCTTGCCCGCGTGATCGAAAATCATAAAGCGCGTGCCGGTCGTACCCTGGTCAACTGCGCCAATGTAAGTTGGTTGTGTCATGTTTTTTGCTCCATTATTGATCTTGCGTTCGAAGGATGAAAGATGAGGGTTGAAAGATGGATTTCAGTTTTCATCCTTCATCCTTCTGCCTTCATCCTTTGGTTTTTGAACGATGCACGACAAAAATTCCAAGCAGCACAAGTAAACCGCCAATCGCTTGGACGAGCGCGAGCGACTGACCCAGCAACGGTACCGCCAGCAACGCGGTGATGACCATTTGCGCGAGAAGCGACGTCGAGACGAGCGGCGCGGGCAAATGACCGAGCGCGTAATTGAGCGACAAGAATCCGCCGATCTGGACGACGAACGCCATCGTCGCAAAGATCGCGAAACTTGTGAGCGGATAACCGGCGAGCGGCGCGCCAAGCGCGATGCTCAACGCGAGCAACGTCACCGCGCCGACCACGGTCGAAAGCCACCATGCGATGAGCGCGCTCAACCCCGCGCGCGCGCGTTCCATCGCAAGCAAATAGACGGTGTACAGAAAACTCGCGCCGATGCCATACGCGTCGCCGACGCCGAGCGCCGGATGCGCGAGCAAATCCTGACCCAGGATCAGCATCACGCCGACCGCCGCCAGCGCCAGCCCGCCCCAAAATGCGCGGCGCAAACGAGTCTTGAACACAAACATCGCCGCGAGCGGGACCCAGATGATTGACAAGTTGCCGAGCAAGGTCACATTCGCCGCGGTTGTGATGAGCGCACCCGTGTTCCACACGGCGAGGTTGATCGCGAAGAAAAAACCGGCGAGCGCGGCAAACAAGGTGTGCCGCGTGGCGCGTGGCGCGCGGCGCAGCGCGTTGCCCGCCGGAATCGTCATCACGAGCGCGGCGAACAGCATTCGCCAAAAGCCGATCACCGTCGGCGGCGCGTTCGCCCAGCGGACGAGAATCGCGGACATGCTCACCGCGAGGATGCCGAACGCGAGCACGAGCATCGGCAACCCACGTGATTTCATCGCGCTTTCGACCGATGCACGATGATGATACCCGCCATCACCAACAACCCGCCGACAATTTGCAGCCCATCGAGCGATTGACCCAGGAGGGGGATCGCGAGAATCGCGGTGACGACCGGCTGACCGAGCGACGTTGGCGCGACAATAGACGCGGGCAAATGTCCAAGCGCGTAATTCACCGAGAGCAAACTGATCACCTGGACGACAATCGCGAGACCCAGGATGCTCCAGTACGTTTCGGGCGGATAGCCGAGCAAGGGATAACCAAGCGCGAGGCAAATCGCGAACAGCCCAACCGTGCTCGCGGCGGAGGACACCCACCACGCGACGAGCGAACTGAGTTTGTCGCGCGCACGCTCGGCGACGAGAAAGAAAAAACCGTACCACACACCTGCGACCATCGCGAGCGTATCGCCCCAGCCGAGCGTCGGATGCGTGAGAAAATCTTGACCCAGGACGACCAGGATGCCGATGCACGCGAGGATCAAGCCGCCCCAAAAAATCGGGCGCAACTTTTCTTTGAACAGAATCAGCGCGCCGAGCGCGACCCAGATGACGGACGTGTTGCCGAACAAGGTCGCGTTCGCCGCCGAGGTCATCATCACCGACGTGTTCCAGATCGCGAGATCGAACGCGAAGAAAATACCGCCGAGCACGGCGAACCACAAATGACGCGCCGACAAGGGCGACTCGCGTTTCCAGCGCAGACCGACCGGCAGCGCGAACACGGCAATCGCGATTAGCATTCGATAAAAACCGGTGACCGCGCCCGGCGCGTTTGCCCAACGAACGAAAATGCCGGACATGCCCATCGCGGTGACGCCGAGGACGAGCGCGAGGTACGGGAGCAGGGGAGCAAGGGTGCGTGGGCGCAGGGGAGCATTGTTGCGACGCAGTTCTTCACCCTTGCCCCTCTGCTCCTCTGCTCCCTTGCTTGGCATCACCTCATCTCCTTGTCCGCTTCGATGATTTTGATCTCCTCTTTCGTCAGTCCGTACAACTCATACACTAACGCGTCAATCTGTTCATCCGTCACATTGATTTCGCGTTCGATGCGTTCGCGCATCGTGTCGCTTTTGGCAGATTGCTTTTGCTTGTGCAGGTCGAGCAGCTTGTCCAC
This sequence comes from Chloroflexota bacterium, assembly GCA_016219275.1. Classification (NCBI taxonomy): domain Bacteria; kingdom Bacillati; phylum Chloroflexota; species Chloroflexota bacterium. The sequence continues at coordinate 36,718 of JACRBM010000075.1, read as the reverse complement.
GAGCGCGACCATTTTATCGTGGCGCGATTGGTCGGCGGGAATGAAAATGGGCAAACGCGCAACATTGGTCTTTTTAACTTCGGCAAGCGCTTCTCCAACTTCAGGGTTCAGCGTGTGGTAATACCAATTCGTCAGCCGCGAATTCAACACGCCGAGAATGTAGCGGAGAGGCGGCTCTTCTTGGATGGGGACCAGAACGTGCATGTTGTTCAAACACAAATTCTGCGCTGTGTCCAAAGTTGCAACGATGCTATCGCCCGTCTGGCGCATCACGATTTTTTCAGGCGCGTCGAAGTTCGCGGAGGGGCGTGGTTCAGCCAACCACGCTCCATATTTCAAAAAGCGCGGCTCAAGCGGCTCAATCTTGTATCGCCCAATGTCACTGCCTCTGAGATACCGGCGATACAATCTACTCACCTGACGATTGCTATCGTAAATTCTTTCTTCGACAACCTGACGTGTTTATGGTGGATTGCCCTTGCCCACTTGGTACGGCTTGATGCCCACGTTGATTTCACAAAGCGTATCTAGCACAGTGCCAAGGCGCGCGCATTTGCGGGCGAGTGATTTCTCTGCCGATCCAAGAAAAATATTGATGACTTGTTCCGCTGATTCGCGCCACCCGTCTTGATTGTGGCGGATATGCTGGATCCCATCCCGGCTCAAGCCCGCCTCAAACGCGTCTAGCGATTCAACAATCGTCGCAACAGATTGCCAGCCCTTCGGATTGCCGGTCTGCAGTACGACGATTTCCGTGTCTACCGTGACCTGATGGAACACGGGAAATCGAAAGTGAACAATTTCTACGATGCGCGTGTTTTCGATTACAAATTTCCGGATGTTCCCTTGTAACACATTCGTAAGCCAAGGATTGGGAACAATCATCCCCCAAAATCCGCCGCGCTTGACCAAATCTCTGACCGATTTTTCCAAGAACAAAAGGTAACTATCGAGTTGGTAGCTTTGACATTGATACGCGGAATTCAGATATTCTTTTTCCGTCTCGTACAAATACGCCCCATACGGCGGATTACCAATCACCGCGTCAAATCCGCCCGCGTCCATAATCGCGCCAAAGCCCTCGCTCTGGCTGCGCCAATCGAACGGGTTGATGCGTCGTTTTTCTTTGGCGTCCAGGTCGCCAATGTCGTACCCAATCAACGAGTTGCCACACTTGATGTTGTCGCGCAAACGGGGCAAAACACCTTGCCCGGTAATCGCGCCGCGTTCGCCCTCCAACATTTTGATGTACAAACTCATCATCGTAATCTCGACGGCTTGCGGGTCAATGTCCACGCCAAAGATATGGTCGCTTAGAATTTGAGATTTCTGTTCGAGCGATAACCGAAACTCGCCGTACTCGGCGCGCGGCTCGCGCAGCAAACGCGCTTGATGCGGCGATCCGCCGCCGCGTCGTTCCGCGCGTTCGGCGAAATAGCGTGTGTGATAATCGAGCAGGGTTTGGTACGCGCCGAGCAAGAACGAACCCGAACCACACGCGGGATCGAGTATTCTCAATTTCTCGATTTGCTTCGGCGTCTTGCCTTCGATCAGTTTGCCTACCGTTTGCGCGACGATGTAATCCACAATGTACTTGGGCGTGTAGTAAACGCCGCCCGCTTTCCGCACGGCGGGCTTGTCCTCGATCATCGCGCGTGTCTCGGTCACACGAATCGTCTTGCCGAGATAGCGTTCGTAAATCGAGCCGAGCAATTCGACGCCGATTTGAGCAAAGTTGTATGGCTCCAAACCTTCGTCAATGATTTCCGCGACAATCGCCGAATCCCATTTGAGGTCTTCGCATTTGTGCGGTTTGAAAATTTCGCCATTCAGTTGTTGATTGACAACGCGAAACAAGGGGATGAGTTCGGCGACGATGGGCTTGGACTGTTCCGCCTGCGACCAATGCCGTGCAATATCGAGGAGTTGACCCTGAGGAAGCACGCCGCGATCTTCGGCGACGCGAATAAAAATCAAACGGTCGAGGAACACTTGCACAACACTGTTGAGGTCGTCCGCCTCTAAATCCGGATGCGCTTTGTAAATAGCTTTCGCCAATTTTTCGCGCCAGCCCACTAGATCAGCCAAAAATTGTTGGTCGAGTGGAATGCGTTGGGAACGGCGCGTGGTCGGCGCAATCAGCACATTGAGACTGCCCGCGGCGACAGATTCGCGCGACAGTTTCCACAAATCATCCAACGCCTTGGACGTTAGGTACTCGTCATAACGATACGCAAAAATCAAACCCTTGTTCACGCGCCGGAGATAAGAAATATCGCGCACCTCGTACAAACGGAACTCTTCAAAGTCCGTTGTCGCGGCAAGTAGAACCAATTGGCTGGTTTCGTTGAACGCGTATTTCTTGGCTTGGAGAACCACACGGCTCGCTTCAAGCGGCACGCGCGGCGCTTTGGCTTCGACAAAAAACTGGGTCAACCCGTTCATCCGGAAATTGTAATCGGGACGACCGCTCGTTTGTCCACTCTCGACGATGACATCGCGCTCGCGCACAGACAAACCCTGGGTGTTGCGCACATCCCAGCCCAACGCTTCAAAGAACGGATCAATGAAATCAATCCGCGCTTGCGATTCGAGGTAATCGGTGCGCTTGTAATCGGCAGATTGCTTGTCAAAACGTTCGACCAGCACCGCTAGTTCGCTTTCGAATTTTTTTCGTGCGGGTGTGGTGTCGGTCATCTCGGTTTTTCCTATTCACAGGGTTTGGTACAAGTTGCCCAACTTTCATTTCGCGCACAGCGAGAAATCGCTCTCCCAGCATCGCGCGAGATTTCTCCTCGCGAAATGCGCTCGTCGAAATGACAACGACGAAAAACTGTCATCTCGCGCACAGCGAGAAATCGCTCCCCACTATCACGCGCGATTTCTCAGTCGCTCCGCTCCCTCGAAATGACAAAACCCAACCACTGTCATTTCGAGCGCAGCGAGAAATCTCACCTTGCCCAGTCTTCAGACAGGTCACGCCAAGTTGGATTCAGTGATTCAACCAACGCAATCTTTTTCTCGCGCCGCCAGTCCTTTACTTGCTTTTCACGCGCAATCGTTTCACGCACATCAGAGTAAACTTCATGGTAAACCAATTGCGTGATATTGTAACGACTGGTAAAACCTTCAATCAGTTTGTGTTTGTACTCGTAAACACGGCGTTCCAAATTGTTGGTCATTCCAACGTAGAGCGTCCGCGACTTGTTGGTCATGATGTAGACATAGTAATTTCTCATCACGGCAAACATTCCCTCAAACGAACCAAATACTCTTTGTCATTTTGAGCGCAGCGAGAAATCGCTCTCCCAGCATCACGCGAGATTTCTCCTCGCAAAATGCGCTCGTCGAAATGACAACGACAAAAAACTGTCATTTCGCGCACAGCGAGAAATCGCTCTCCCAGCATCACGCGAGATTTCTCCTCACAAGAAACGTTCGTCGAAATGACAACGACGAGGAACTGTCATTTCGAGCGCAGCGAGAAATCTCTCCTCATTATCGCGCGAGATTTCTCCTCGCAAAAAGCGCTCGTCGAAATGACAAAAACAGAATGGCTATCCTTCCACCGCACTCAACATGATCGCCGCGCCATCCTTTACTTTCTTGAAGACGCGCGCATCGCCCACGACTTGACCGATGATGTTCACCGGGCTTGCCGCGCGGATCTCGTCGCCGCGACTTGCCGGCGTGCGCCCAAAGAAAATGCAAAACGCGTGACCCGGCACCCAGTATCCCAGTTCGCCCATCGCCACCACGTCACGCGCATCCGCTTCTTGTCCGCGTTTCACCGGAATCGCAAAATAGATTTCATCGCCCCAGGCGTTCGCGCGCGCCTGGATCGGCAATGCGTCCCAAATCGCGCGCGCGGTCGGCGAGTCATTCAACTCAGCGAACGCGGTCACGTCGCCTGCCATGATTTGAATGCGATTCATTCTCGCCGTGTCTCCCTGTCTCTATGTCAAAACGAACGGAACTGCGTCCGTTCGCTACTGTCTCACTGTCCCACTGCCTGCCGACCGCGATCTACTGCCCACTCAATACTTGGTCTTGGCTTCGACCTTTTCGCCGCGCGACTGTTTGACAATCGCGACGCCCGCGCTTGCGCCGATGCGCGTCGCGCCGGCTTGGATCATCGCTTGCGCCTGTTCGAGATTCCGAATGCCGCCCGCCGCTTTCACTCCGAGTTCGCCCGCGACCGTGCGCGACATGAGCGCGACATCGTGCGCGGTCGCGCCGCCCGGACCAAACCCGGTCGAAGTCTTGACGAAATCCGCGCCCGCCTCTTTCGCGAGTTCGCATGAGCGCACTTTTTCGTCGTCGGTCAACAGCGCGGCTTCGATGATGACTTTGAGAATCGCGTTCCCAGCGTGCGCCGCCTCGGCGATGCCGCGAATATCGTCGCGCACCAAGTCGTACTGCTTGGCTTTGAGCGCGCCGATGTTGATGACCATATCAATTTCGCTCGCGCCGTCCGCGACGGCTTGCTTGGTCTCGAACACCTTGGTCTCGGTCGTGTGCGCGCCGAGCGGAAAGCCGACGACCGCCGCGACCGCGACATCGGCGCCGCGCAGAATTTGCGCGCACTGTTTGACGAACGGCGGATTGACGCACACGGCGGCAAAGTGATACTCCGCCGCTTCCTTGCACAGCTTGTCAATCTCGCTCGGCGTCGCTTCGGGTTTCAACAATGTGTGATCAATGAATTTCGTAATGTCCTTCGGCACAGCCGTCACTCCCATCCGCGCGGTAATACGCGTCGCGCCCGCGTTCATCATTTCGCGCACGCGCTCCGGGCATTTCTGCGCGCACGTCTGGCAATCAGAGCACGCGTGTCCCTCGGCAATGCCCGACAGCGGCACCGCATACTTGGTCAGCGCGTCGACAATCGCGCGCGTGATTTCTTGAACTTGGGATTCGTTGGTTGGCATAGCAAACCCTTTGATGGAAGACGGAAGACGGAGGACGGAATCTCATCCGTCATTCGTCTTCCGTCCTCCGTCATTTCTTCAAGTACCGTCGCTCCACATCCATAATCTTCGCGACGCGTTTCTTGTGCCGCTCTTCCGTACACTCGGTTTCGAGAAACGCTTTTACAATATCGCGCGCGAGTCCTGCCCCGATCAAGCGCGCGCCGAGCGTCAATACATTCGCGTCATTGTGCTCGCGCGCGTTGCGCGCCGTCGAAAGATCGTAGCATAACGCGGCGCGCACGCCCGGCACCTTGTTCGCGACCATTGCGGAGCCAATGCCCGCGCCGTCAATAATGATGCCGCGCGCCGCCGCGCCATCGCTCACGAGTTTTGCGACCGCGTACGCAATGTCAGGATAATCCACGGGGTCGGTCGAAAACGCACCGCAGTCGTTGACCGCGTACCCGAGTTCGACGAGGTACTTGCTCAGGTCTTGCTTCATCGCGAATCCGCCATGGTCTGCGCCGAGCGCGACCGTTTTTGATAAAGCGGACGCGCTCGGTGTGGTCGCGCGTTTTTCAGCCAGCACGCGCTCGACCACTTGTTGCACCATCAGGCGGATTTCGTCATCGTTTGGTTTCACGGGGATTTATTTTGAGGCGTAAGAATAATCCGGCACAAAACCCATCATCTGGGGGGGCCAGTACGTCGCCCAGACCTTGCCCACAATTTTCTTGGCAGACACGGTGCCCCACGCGTGCGAGTCGCTCGAATTGTTGCGGTTGTCGCCGAGCACGAAATATTCTTCGGGCGCAATCGTCTGCGCGCCGGTCGTGTACGACCCAGGATTGAGCGGATACGGTTCATCCAATTGCTTGCCGTTGATGTACACTTTACCGTCGGTGATTTGCACTTGATCGCCCGGCAAGCCAATGACGCGTTTGATGAAATCGCGATTCGCGCTCGTCGGCGGGATCAGCACGACCACGTCGCCGCGCTCGGGCAACTTGATCATGTACTCGACTTTGTTCACGAGGATGAATTGCCCATCGTGAAAATTCGGCTCCATGCTGAATCCTTCGATGCGAAAGTTCTGCACCGCGAATCGAATCAGCAAAAAAATAACGAGCGTCAAAACCAACGTTTCGACCAACTCGCGCACCGCCGAGCGGATGCCTGCCCACGCGGAGGGTTTCGCCGGCGGGAGCAGTTGTTCGGGCGGCGGGAGTTGCTCCGGCGGAGGCAGTGAATCGAAATTGACAAAACTGGACTGTGTTTCGTTTGAGGATTCCAAGAGAACTTCCTTTCAAACGCAATTATAATTCAACTTGGACGAACGCGCAATTATTCCGCTGCCTCGGCTTGCGCGGCGAGCCGATCGAGCCACGCCTTGTCCTCGACGCGCACCAGGTACGGATTGAACATTTGCGCGATGCAGAACACGACGAGGATTGCGCCGAGCACGGCGATCACCGCGCCGGGATTGAACCAGCCGCCGAGCAGACCGGCGAGCGCGGTGCTGAGGGGCCAGGTGAACTGCGCGATGAGTCGCCGCACTGCGAACACACGTCCTTGCAACTCGCGCGGGGTTTGTGTTTGCCAAATCGCCTGTGAGTGCGCGTTGGTTATCGGGAGCATCGCGTGCGCGAGCATCGCCATCGCGCTCGTGAGATACAACACCGGCGAGAGACCCAGCGCGATCATCGCGATGCCCTGCCCGATGAGTCCAAGCACAACACCGTACACGCGACGCGCTTTCAAACCGCCCCACGCGCTCATCAGCAAGCCGCCGGCAATACCGCCGACGCTGGCGACCGAACTGAGGAACGCGAGCGCGGTCTCGAACGTAAAACCGCGCGCGCTCCAATCGTCGGCGAGATTGAACTTGACGATGAGCGGCATGAACACACCCAGCGGCGAGCCGACAAAATTCGCGACCGTGAACGTACCGAGCAACCACAACAACGGACGCCGTCGCCAAATGTAGACCGCGCCGATTTTCACGTCCGCCCAGATGGATTTCTTCGCGCCGGTCGCGTCGTGCAAATCGGTGCGTTGCGGCGAGGGGATGAACAAAAAGATCAACACACTCGCCGCAAAGAAGAACGTGATCGCATCAAGCGCGATCGCGAGCGGCGCGCCATCGGCGAACGACGCGAGGAACGCGCCAATCGCACCGGGGAGCGCGCCTTGACGCGCGAGCGACGGCAACGCGATCAACGTTGCGGCAAGCATCGGCGAGAGAATCCCGGAGAGCGACCAGATCGTTTGCATCATTCCGTTCGCGCGCGGCAGTTGTTTTTCTGGCACGAGCATCGCGTACGACGTGTCGAACGCGGATTGATGAAACGCGCTGACCGCCGCGTGCACGACCACAATCGCGATGAGCAACGGTAGGTTCAACGATTGCGTCAGCATCAACAGCGCCAACGCCAAACTAATCAACCCGCTGATAAAATCCGCGAGCATCATCGTTCGTTTGCGGTCGTGACGATCCGCCCACGCGCCGGCAATCGGCGCGCCGAACACCGTCGGCAACGCGAACGCCAGACTCACCGCCGACAACGCGAACGCGAGTTCCGCTTTTTGTTCCGCGCGCGGATACATCGTTTGCGTCAGCCAAATCGTGACGGCGAAAAACGTCAGCGCGCTGCCAAACACGGAAACGGATTGGGTGATCCATACGATCAAGAACGTGCGAAAACCATGTGCGGGTGGTTGATATGCCATTCGTTTTCCTCAAGTGACGCTCATTGTACTCAAGATTCAACGCGTGACAAGCATCAGCGCGCAAATGTTGCGCGGGGTAAGAGCGAGGCATTCGCCCAAGTTGCAGATCAGAGCACCGCGACTGCAGTTTGGAATCATTCGCCACCAATTGCCTCCTTGCGAATGCCTCGCCTCAACATTGACAATCTTTCCGGCTTCGTTATAATGCAGTTGTCAGACAACTGAATCGCACGGTACGCGGGGGAGAGTTTCGCGGCGCGCACATTATCGCGACGCGAACACCGAAGGGGCAAATCTACCGACCGCAAATCGGTTGACGAATCTCTCAGGTCAAAGAACCCCAAACCAATCAAATCTCTGGAAAGTTGAGGATCGTTTCTCAACGCCGAAGGGGCAAGTCTAGGGTGACGAATCTCTCAGGCAATCCAACAGAGGACATGCGAAAGTTTTTCGCGTGTCCTTTTTTATTTTCCGTAACGCAAATTTCCAATTTGCGAACTCAAGGAGGCGCTGATGCCAACGATGATTCCTACATTCTTGCTCAAGAAATTGTACGTCAAGGGCAGTTTCAAAAATACCCCCACCGGTTTTGAACTCAAGCTTCAAAATGCACTTGCCCCTGGGACGTTACTCGGGTTCAGCCCACTCGAAATTGATGGACACCCAGTCCCGCTCGATCGCGTGTTCTTCAGCATAAACGATGCGCCGCAACGGCGCGCCGACCAGGTCTCGCTCGACGCGCCAGTCGCCTTTCCACTCCACAGCACCGTCACGATTCGCGTACAAGACCAACCGCTCTCGCGCGAGGCGCATCGGTTGACGTTGCAAATCAATACGCGCGAAGCTGGGACGTTGAAAATTGATGCAGAGGATACAATCGAATGACCTTTAGCCACTTAGCCACGCCCTTAAGGGCGTGGCTAAAGTACCACGAAAGGAGAAATCCATGACCCTAAAACGTACGCCTTTATTCGACACGCACGTTGCGCTCGGCGCGCGCATGGTCGAGTTCGGCGGCTGGGAAATGCCGGTGCAGTACACCGGTATTCTCGACGAACATCGCGCGGTGCGTACCGCCGCCGGTTTGTTCGACATTGATCACATGGGACAGATCGAAGTGACCGGGCGCGATGCGCTCGCGTTCGCGCAACACCTACTTAGCTCGGACATTTCACAACTGGATTTGAATCAAGCCAAGTACGCCGTCATGTGTTACGCCGATGGCACGATTGTGGATGACACGTTTGTCTACCACCTGCCCAGCAACAAACGCAGTCAGCCATCCAAGTACATGGTTGTCGTCAACGCGTCGAACAAGGAAAAGGATTTTGCGTGGATGACCGCTCAACGCACCAGATTCAAAGTCCAACTGCGCGATGTTTCCGATTTATTCTACATGCTTGCATTCCAGGGACCGAAAGCCGAACAGGTTTTGCAAAAACTCGAATCGTTCGATCTGTCGAAGATCAAGTACCATCACGCGCGGCAATTCGGAATCGGCAAAGAGCGCGGCATCGTCGCGCGCACGGGTTACACCGGCGAAGATGGTTTCGAGTTGTTCGTCCCGACGAGTCACGGCAAACATGTTTGGGATGCGATTCTCGAAGCGGGCAAGGACGAAGGCGTGAAACCGATCGGCTTGGGCGCGCGCGATTCGCTCCGCTTTGAAGCTAAGATGGTTTTGTACGGGCACGAGATCAGCTCGCACACGAATCCGATTGAGGCGGGGTTGGCGTGGGCGTGCGATCTCAACAAAGATTTCATCGGGCGCGATTGCATCCTCAAGCGCAAACTCGAAGGCGTGTACCGCAAACTCGTCGGCATCGAGATGATGGCGCGCGGCATCGCGCGGCAAGGGTACGAGATCGTCAAAGACGGCGAAACGGTTGGTAATATCACGAGCGGGATGTTCTCGCCCACATTCGAGAAAAATCTCGCGCTCGGTTATGTGACGCCGGAACTCGCCGCCATCGGCACCGAATTGCAGGTGGTCGTGCGCGGCAATCCGCTTCATGCCAAGGTCGTCAAGACGCCGTTCTATGCCAATCGGGCGAAAACAAAATAGCGAATTTCAGATTGCAGATTGCAAATTCTCCAATCTGCAATCTGAAATCTGAAATCTGAAATTAGACAAGGAGATCGAAATGAGCGACAAACAAATCAACTACGCGGCGGATCGCAAGTACGCTGAATCGCACGAGTGGGTCAAACTGGAAGGCGACCTCGCCGTGATCGGCATTTCGGATTACGCGCAAGATCAACTCGGCGATGTCGTCTTCGTCGAATTGCCCTCGGTCGGCGCGATGCTCACTGCCGGCAAAAACCTGGGTGTCGTCGAGTCCGTCAAAGCCGCGAGCGATGTATTCGCGCCCATCAGTGGCAAAGTGGAAGCGATCAACGACGCACTCAAAGATTCGCCAGAGACGGTGAACAAGGACGCGCTCGGCGCGGGCTGGTTCGTCAAGATTCGTCCCAGCAATGCCGCGGAGATGGACAAATTGCTCGACGCGGCGACGTATCAGAAGAAGATTGAGGCGGGAGAAATTCACTAACGGAGAGAAAACCTAAGGCTCGTGCTAGATGATTGAGGGGTTACGCGATCCCATATCGGGCGAACAATCAATAGCACGAGCCATGCTGGGTCGAAATATCGTGAGGAAATGATGGCGTACCTACCCCATAGAAATTTTGTCTCGCTAATTCTTGCCATCTTCTCTCTCTGTGCATGCAATCCGTCCATATCCGCTTCGCCCACGCCTATTGTTCGTGAGGAACAATTATCTGCTCCTCAACGACAATCACTTGTAACAGAAACGTTGCTTGCTGACTTTGGTTCTTCTCGTCCAGCAATCGCCGTTGCTCCAGACCATCTGAGTATTGCGTACCAAGTGAGTGTAGACAGTAAAGTTGCAGTAGTCTGGAAAGGCAAACAAGGCGGGTCGTACGATTCCATCTTCCCCAAAAGTATAAAATTTAGTCCCGACAGTCAACACATTGCCTACATAGCAAGCAGAGGCAAAAAATGGATGATGGTTGTAAACGAGGTAGAGGATCCATCTCACGATTTTGTTAACGATATATATCGTTTTAGTGCTGATAGCCAGCAAGTGATCTATAGCTATGTGTCAGACAACAAAAGCGGAACCATTACTCATGTAATCGGTAAACAATCCTATGAGACCAATGATAATATTAGTAGCAATCCCGATATTGTCATCAGTGCAGATGGAAGACGGAAAGCAATACGCCAAAGTATCGGAGGAGACATCGGTTCACCAAATCGTCGAGAGTACGTAATCGTTGATGGTCAACAAGGAAAAGTTTACCGTTCTATTAAATTTGGGAGTATTCGGTTTAGTTCTGATAGCCAACATGTAGCATACGTTGCTGACATTGATGATAACTTCAAGTCGACAGTAGTGCTAGATGGACGGGAAACTAAAATCTACGATAGGGTTGACACGATTGTTTTTAGCGCCGATAGTCAACACATTGCGTATGTGGCAGAAGCAAATTATCAGGATTTCGTTGTGCTTGATTCAATTGAACAAAAACATTACCGCGGTGTCAGTCAAATCACTTTCAGCCCAGATAGCCATCATCTCGCGTACGCAGTCAACCGTTTGAATCATTCGTCACTCGCTATCATCGATGGAGATGAAGTGGGACCGTACGACCATGTAGGTTCTTTTGTTTTTAGCCCCGACAGTCAAAGGATTGCATTCGTGGCAGAAGATAACAAAAAACAGATAGCAATCATCGATAGAATTGAAGAAGGAAAATACGATTTTGTAGTTGAACTAATCTTTAGTCCCGATAGCAAACATATTGCATACATAGCACAAAAAGGCGAGAGGGTATTCGTAGTGGTAGATGGGACAGTAGGTCCAATCTATGACGGCATTGCATTCGTAGAGTGCGAATGTGACAGGCCAATCGCTGGAAGAGGTCTCAACTTCGACACGCCAAACGTTCTTCACTACCTTGCAATGAAGGGAAATCGAGTTTACCTAATCAAGGAGGAAATTCAATAAGAACAGAGAACCTAAAATTATCAGTTTAATCTCAGAAACATGGAGGATATATGGCTCATCAGTACATTCCGAACACCGATGCCGACCGCGCGGCAATGCTCAAAACGATTGGCGTGGATTCGATTGACGCGTTGTTCAGCGACGTCCCCGCATCGGTCAAATATCCCAAAATGAATTTACCGCGCGCACTCTCGGAACTTGAACTCTCGCGCGAGATTGCGCGGCTCACATTGAAGAACGCGAACCTCGTCGAGAATGCGTGCTTTCTCGGCGCGGGTGCGTACAACCACTTTATTCCGGCGACCGTGCCGCATCTGATTTTCCGCACCGAGTTCTACACTGCGTACACGCCGTACCAAGCCGAGATCAGTCAAGGCACACTGCAAACGATTTTCGAATACCAGTCCATGATTTGCGCGTTGACCGGCATGGACGCGGCAAACGCGTCGCACTATGACGGCGCGACCGCCGCCGCCGAAGGCGCGATTCTCGCGATCAATCAAACGCATCGCGATAAAGTCCTCGTATGCCCAACCTTGCATCCCGAATATCGCGCGACGATTCGTACCTACCTGTCCGGGCAAGGCGTCGAGATCGTCGGCGATGAAGACACAAGCATGTCGTTCGAGCAAATGCTCGATCAACACCTCGACGACAAGACCGCGTGCGTAATTGTCGCGAATCCGGATTTCCTGGGTCAGATGCGCGATCTGAAATCAGCGGCGGAGCGCGTCCACGCGGCTGGCGCCTTGTTCATCGTCAGCGCGTATCCAATCTCGCTGGGCATGTATCAACCGCCCGCCGCGTATGGTGCGGATGTCGTCGTCGCCGAAGGGCAATCGCTCGGCAATCCCATTGCGTTCGGCGGACCCTACCTCGGCGTGTTCGCAACGAAAGAAAAGTTGCAACGCAAGATGGCAGGGCGTCTCGTCGGACAGACCACCGACACAAAAGGTCGGCGCGGATTCGTGCTGACGCTGCAGGCGCGCGAGCAACACATTCGGCGCGAAAAAGCCACGTCGAATATTTGCTCGAACCAGGCATTGAACGCGCTCGCCGCGTGCGTGTATCTCTCGACGCTCGGTAAAGCCGGCTTGCGCCAGGTCGCCGAGTTGTGCTATCACAAAGCCCACTATGCCGCACGCAAGATCAATCGCCTCGTCGGTTATCGCGTCAATCTCAAGCAAGAATTCTTCAACGAGTTCGTCGTCGAGTGCCCGCGCCCGGTCAAGGAAATCAACGAATACCTCCGCGCGCGAAAAATTATCGGAGGATACGAACTCTCGAAGGATTATCCGCATCTGGGGAACGCGATGCTCGTCGCGGTCAACGAGATGAATACGAAGGAACAGATTGACGAATTCGTCGCGGCATTGAACGAAGCCAAGGGCAAGCGAAAAGGAGCGCGGAAATGAGCATCGTCGCCAATAAACCCGAACCCATCATTTACGAACTGGGTGCGATCGGTCGAACAGGAACTGCGCTACCGGAATGCGATGTTCCAACCACAGAACTACCCAGCCACTTACTTCGCGACGAATTGAAATTGCCGGAAGTGTCCGAAGTGGATGTCGTCCGCCACTTTACGCGTCTCTCGCAGAAAAATTATTGCGTTGACCTGGGCATCTATCCGCTCGGTTCGTGCACGATGAAGTACAATCCCAAGATCAACGAGGAAGCGGTCAAACTGCGCGGGTTCGCACAGGTGCATCCGTATCAAAATGTTGACGATGTGCAAGGCGCACTCGAGTTGCTTTATGAACTGCAACAAATGCTCGGCGAAATTTCCGGTTTGCCCGGCGCGACCCTGCAACCGGCAGCCGGCGCGCAAGGAGAATTGACCGGCGTGCTCGTCATCCGCGCGTATCACCTCGCGCGCAAAGACACGAAACGCCGCAAGGTGCTTGTGCCCGATTCATCGCACGGCACGAACCCGGCAACCGGCTCAATGACCGGGTTTGAAATCGTTCACGTCAAATCGGATTCGCGCGGCAATATTGATCTCGACGAGTTACGCAAACTTGCCGATGCCGAGACCGTCGGCTTGATGATTACGAATCCGAACACGCTCGGCTTGTTCGAGGAGAACATTCAAGAGGCGTGCCAGATCGTGCACGACGCCGGCGGCTTGGTCTACGGCGATGGCGCGAACCTGAACGCGATTGTCGGCGTCGCGCGTCCCGGCGACCTGGGTATTGACGTGATGCACAGTAACTTGCACAAGACGTTCAGCGTACCGCACGGCGGCGGCGGACCTGGGGCGGGTGCGGTGATGGTTCGCCAAGACCTCGCGCAATTCTTGCCCGGTCCCATCGTCGTGAAGAAAGGCAAACGCTACGAATTCGCGATGCCGAAGAAATCTATTGGGCGCGTGAAATCGTTCTACGGCAATTTCCTCGCGCTCGTGCGCGCGTATGTCTACATTCGCGCGTTCGGCAAAGAGCACATCGCCGAGATCGCGGAGAATGCGGTGCTCAACGCGAATTACTTGCTGGCAAAACTCAAGGACACGTACAGCGCGCCGTTCGGCAATCGCCCATGCAAGCACGAGTTCGTACTCACCGGCACACCATTCGTCGAACAGTACGGTGTCCACACACTCGACATCGCCAAGCGCATCGAAGACTATGGCTACTATCCGCCGACAATCTACTTTCCGCTGATTGTGCCCGAGTGCATTATGATCGAGCCAACCGAAACACAATCGAAAGAGAGTCTCGACGAATTCGCGGATGCGTTGCTCAAGATTGCGGAAGAAGCGCGCACGAATCCAGAATTAGTCAAGCAAGCGCCGCACACCGCGCCGGTCACGCGCTTGGATGATGTGAAAGCCGCGCGCGACCCGGTGTTGTGCTACAAGGGCTAGCTTACACACGCATACTCTGAATAAAGTCAGGGGAGCAGAGGAGCGCGGGTGCAGAGGAGAACAAGCCCCACTGCTCCACCGCGCCCCTGCTCCCCTGCTCTTTTCAAAAGGAAGCGACGATGGAAGATCAACTTCGCAAAGTTTTTTGGTATCTCAACAAATTCTTCATGGTCCCGATGTTCCGCCTGGGTTTTGGCGCGTGGATGGGCACACCGTTCGGCGGATACATCATGGTGCTCAAAGTGGTCGGCAGAAAATCCGGCATGGTACGTTACGCGCCGGTCAATTACGCGATTGAAAACGGCGACGTGTTTTGCATCGCGGGCTTTGGAAAAGTGAGCGATTGGTATCGCAACATCCTCGCGCACCCAGACATCGAAGTACTGATGCCGGGCGGTACGATTCGCGGTGTTGCGACCCAGGTGGACGACGATAGCCAACGCCTACGCGTAATTCGACAGGTGTTGATCAACGGCGGATTCGCCGGCTTTGCGTACGGCTACGATCCACGTACCGCGACCGACGAGCAGATTCAAACCTCAACCGCGAATGTACCGGTCATTCGCATTCGATCAAGCGGCGTTGGTTCAGGCGCGTTCGACCCAGGTGGCTGGGCGTGGATTCCGGCGCTCGTCGGCGCGTTCGCGTTCTTCGCGTGGCTTGTGCGGCGCAAGAAAAGTTAAGTCAAGAAAAAATCCGGGTTTCTTCGGGAAACCTGGGTTTTTAGCGAATTCACTCTGCCTGTTTCGCTCGCGATCCTGGGATTGACGTTGCTCGTGTCGCTCGCGCCGGGCTGGGACACGCTCAAGCAATAAAAAACCACGCGTTGGTCGGCGTGGCTCTACGATGCTCAAGCGCGTGTGGGATATGTGTGGGATACTGTGGGATAACCCATCCTGCTATGCGTTGCTCTGTGTTGCTAGACCATTTGTTCTCATTCAACGTAGACCTTCCAGGTTTCGCGCAAGCGCCTGGAAGGTCTACTCGCTCTATTTGCGAATGAACTCCTCGACCAACGCGTGCGCTTCGTCGTCGGGAATTTGCTTGGGCGGCGACTTCATAAAGTACGCGCTCGGCGCGACGACCGCGCCTTTCATGCCGCGCTCGAGCGCGATTTTCGCGCAGCGCACCGCGTCAATCACCACGCCCGCGCTGTTCGGCGAATCCCAGACTTCAAGTTTCAGTTCGATGTTCAGCGGCACATCGCCAAAGGTCGTGCCTTCGATGCGAATGTACGCCCACTTGCGATCGGTGAGCCAGGGCACGTAATCGCTCGGACCGACGTGCACATTGTCCGGATCGAGTGGGTAATCGAGCATCGAAGTGACCGCGTTCGTCTTGGAAATTTTTTTCGATTCGAGCCGTTCGCGTTCGAGCATGTTCATGAAATCGGTGTTGCCGCCAAAATTGAGTTGGAACGTGCGATCCACGCGCACGCCACGCTCGGCGAACAGGCGCGTGAGCACGCGGTGCGTGATCGTCGCGCCGACCTGGGATTTGATGTCGTCGCCGATTACCGGCAAGCCGCGATCCTCAAACCGTTTCTGCCAATATTTTTCGCGCGCGATAAAAACCGGAATGCAGTTGACGAACGCGCACCCCGCTTCGAGCACCTGCTCGACGTACCACTTGGTCGCTTCTTCCGAACCGACCGGCAAATAGTTGATCACGACGTCCGCTTTCGTCGCTTTCAAAATACCGACCACATCGTCCGTTGGACCCGGCGCTTTTTCGATGACCTGGGACAGATATTTGCCCAGCCCATCGTGCGTCATTCCACGATGCACCCTGACTCCCGTCTTGGGCACGTCGGCGAACTTGAGGGTATTGTTCGGCTTGGTGTAAATCGCGTCCGCCAGGTCTTTGCCGACCTTGTTCTTGTCAATGTCGAACGCGGCGACGATTTCAATATCGCCGACGTGATACCCAGCCAGGTTGACGTGCATCAAGCCGGGCACTGGCGTATCCACCGGCGCGTCTTGATAATAATGAACGCCCTGCACGAATGAACTGGCGCAGTTACCCACGCCGATGATTGCCACGCGTACTTTGCGACTTTTTGCTTTTGCCATACGACTCCTCCGAGAATGTTATTTTATCGAGACACTTGCATTGACAACCTTCGCCAGAATCCAGGTTCCTTGGAGAATCCTGGATTCGTTTATTTGATACGATCAGCGCGGTGCGAACTGAATCACGCCGCGTTTGCCATTGACGAGCCACTCGGCATCCTGCGCGCGCAATTCCTCCGCGCGTCCCGGTGGCAAGCCGACGATCAACGCGGCTTTGAGTGTTCGCAATGCGACGACCGGCGCGGGAAAGTATTCTACCGCCTCGGCAAAGGGCATTGTCGGATCCCAGTGATAGTCGCCGACGAGCCGCCGATAATTCGCGTCGCCTTTTGAAATCACCAGGTGCGCATGTCCCAGCATCGCGCGTACATCGGCGGGAAAATCGCGAAAGAAATGATACGTCGTCCAGAACGGATGCTCCGCCAAATTTAGCCGCGTCTCAACCCGCGCCTGTTCGAGTCGCGCCGCGAGAGCGCGCAGTTCCGGCGCGGGTGATTGCGCCAACGTCGCGCGCGTGTGCTCGACATCCTTGATCATCGCGTCCGATACGTAAAATGGTTGCGCTTTGAGATGCAGCGTGATCGTCGTCGCGAATCGCGCCGTCAATAGAAAATCGGCGAAGACGAGATCGAATAACAATTCCGCGCCGGCATTGTCGCAGATGAAATCTACCCTCACCCCGTCCCTCTCCCTGAAAGGGAGCGGGGGGCGGGTTAGATGTTCGAGCACGCGCGCCGTGTCGTCCACGAGCAAATTATCGCGCTCATCCTGGCGCACCCCGCGCACCGCGCCGACACCCGCCGACCCCCACAAACTCAGGTCTACGCGATTGCCCCACAAATCCGCGTGCATCAACGCACGAAATCGCTCGGCATCCTGGGATGGCAGTTGGTTCAGCGCGACGCGCACGGGTTCGAGCGCGGCATCGAGTTCGCGTTGCTTTTGATTGGCGAACGGGTCGCGCTGATCGAACGCGCCGGGCTGGAAATAGTTCACGGCTTGAAGCACGCGCCGATAGAAAAACGTTTCCGCCCAAAACCACGGCACGTCGAGCCAGGTCTTGCCCGCGTGCTCGCGCGCGGAGGCGTTCCAGAATTCGATATCGGGTGCGTCCTCGCGCAAAAGTTGAATCGCGCCATCCGTGATTTCATCGCGCAACGCGCGCAAACGCGCGACGATCTCCGCCGGATAGTCGTTCGACGCGATGATTTCATCCACGATGCGCGGGATGCGTTGCTGCATCGTGCGTTGCGCGAACGAGTTCGGCTCGGATGTGAGCAATAGGGGTGGCAACGGCAACACGTCTAGTTTTTCTCGACGACGACGGCGGTACCGTACGCGAGCACTTCGGTGATGCCTTCCATCACTTCGTTCGCGTCATAGTGCATGCCGATGATCGCGTTCGCGCCGATCTCGCGCGCATGCTTGACCATCAGATCGAACGCTTCGGCGCGCGCGTGTTCGCACAACTCGGTGTAGATCGTAATGTTGCCGCCAAACACCGCTTGAATTCCGCCGACCATGTTGCCAAGCACGCTACGCGAGCGCACGGTAATGCCGCGCACGACGCCGAGATGTTTGGCGATACGATAACCTTCAAAACCGAATGCCGTTGTGACCAGTGTCGTTTCCATCGTTCCTCCCGAAGGATGAAGGCAGAAGGATGAAGAATGAAAAAGAAACAATCATCCTTCATCCTTCATCTTTCATCCTTTATTTGTTTCCGTCCGCGATAATTCCATTCTTCGGATCATCGCGACAATTGCACGCCTCGCGCGTTTCATTGCCGCGCGTCATCGTGCCTTCGTACTCTTGTGCTCCCGCAATCGCTTTCCAACCGGATAACACGAATGGCATCGCGTCAACGCCGATCCACTGACCGTTGTAGAGTCGCGCCATATGAACGTGGCTCGCTTCCGAGTCGCCGCCTTCACACGATGGATGCCCGATGCGGTCGCCGGCGTTGACGGTGGCGCCCGCCGTCACGCGTCCATTCGTCGCAATGTGCAAATACAGCAGCGTCCACCCGACACCTTGGAAATCATTGTTGCTCAACGAAATCATCACGCGCCCTTTCTCGACGCGAACTACCTTGCCCGGCGCGGCAGATACCGCCCACATCCGCGAAGCGATGCAACTGTTCGCGGTGTCGCGCGGCGCGAAATCAATCGCCGCCCACGCGGACTGATCGCCCCAGCCGCCGTGCGATCCACCGGTAAAGTACCACAGTTCGCCATCGCTCCACGGCAAACGCCAGGTCGGCTGTTTCAAGTCGGGTGGAACGAGCGGTTCAATCGCGCGCGCGAACGGATCGCCGAACAGTTTGCGATACGTCGCGATAAATCCATCGGGACCGATTTGCGGTTGAAACTGTTCCCAGGACGAATCGAGCGCAAAAAGATTTTGCACGGCGATGGTTCCTGGGTTGAGCGTTGGCACGAGGCGCGCACGCGAGCGATCTTTGAAACGGTACGCCGCCAGTCGTCCGGAAATGACTCCGTAGTACCCTTCGTTCAGATGATTCGCCGCCCAACTCGCTTGGAAGAACAGACCTTGCCGAATCGCGTCCACGTGACCCATCGGATACGTGATTTGTTGTTGCGTGGGCGACGAGCCGGTGACCCAGCCGCTTTGAAATTCGAGCAATGCGAGCAACACGCGCGGTCCCACACTGTAGCGTTCTGCGACGAGTTGAATAATCTGCGCGCCGGTCAGCACATCGCCTTCGACTTTTTCGCGGTACGCCGCGAGGTAACCCCCGTACTGATTTGCCGTTGCGGCGACATCAAAGCCCGCGTACGCCGGACTGTAGACCACTTCGCTATCGGGTAGTAATTTTTCACTCGGCGCGAGGCGCGGCACGTCGAGTTTGATCTTGAGCACTTGACCGATCTTGAGCGAATTCGGATCGGTGAGATTGTTGAGCCGCATCAAATCTTCAACCGCGATATTGTAACGTAACGAGATGCCACCCAAGGTATCGCCATTCCGAACGACGTATCGTTCAATGATCGTCGTCGAAAATGGCGTAGGCGTCACCGCGGGAGTGGCTGTGGTCACGACCGCAACGCGCGTGATCGCCGGCGGAGGAGGATCGGCTGGGTCGGCAGAGGGCTGGGGCGCGTTGCACGCGACGAGGATGAACAGCGCGGCGAACGCGATAACGAAAATTCTTGATCGGTTGAAAAGCATAATGCGTCTATTCTACTAATTTGCGACAGAATGGCAAATAAGGAATGTGCTTATTAGCGCGATTTATGGTATAATCAGCGCAGTAACGTAATAGGATTGCGGTGAGTTTAATGCCGCCAGACCTCTTATGGGCTGGCGGTGTTGTTGTTTATCCGCGAGGAGTAGCGTATGGAATTCCAAGTAGGAGACACCGTCTTTCATCCGGTCCACGGCGTTGGGCATATTGTGGCAATTGCAGAAAATGAACTCATCGGTCACCAAGCGCGAATGTATTATCAGATCACAATGGAACACAGCACGGTGTGGGTGCCGGTCGAAGCGCATCTAACAATTGGCTTGCGCCACCTTACTTCCAAACGCGATCTGGCGCGCTATCGGAGCGTGCTGAAAAGCCGCCCGACAACGCTCGACGATGATCACACCAAACGGCGCGTGGCGATGACGAATCAGTTGAAAGAAGGTTCGCTGCAAATCGTGTGCCAACTCGTGCGCGACTTGACGGCGCGCGGATGGCATAAACGACTGACCCAGGTAGATACGACGACCTTGCTCAAAGCCCGCGAGAAACTCGAACAGGAATGGGCGGCGGCGGCAGGCATCTCGTCCATAGAGACCAGCGCGGAAATTGACGCGCTGTTGCTGGAGGGGAAACAACATTTTATGACGTAAGCGTACACAAAGAACGTGTCGTTTGGATAACGCGCCCAGCCGCGTCTATCAATTCTGGGATGGAGTGCCCAGCATTCTATCCAAATCAAAGGAGATTCCAGAATGGAATCAAAATTGTATGTGGGCAATTTGTCTTACAACACAACCGAAGATGATCTGCGCCAACTGTTCAGCCAAGCCGGTGAAATCAAACAAGTCACGCTTATTCTCGACCGCGACACGCGTCGTTCCAAAGGTTTTGGGTTCGTCGAAATGACCACGCAAGCCGACGCGCAAAAAGCGATCGAGATGTTCAACGATCACGAACTCGACAATCGGCGCATCACCGTCTCCATCGCGCGACCGCGCGAGGAACGCGGCGGTGGCGGCGGCGGCAGACGTCGCAGTTACTAGACCGCGCGCGCTAAACCTGGTCGAATCAATGAGCGTTCACTTGCATATTGCCAGTGAACGCTTTATTTTTGCCTCATTCGATCCGACGACGAAACACGTAATGCGGACCGGTGACTGGAACATCGAACTCGGTACCGACTGAGCGAAAACCCAATGCCTCGTAAAACTCGCGCGCCGACGTGCGCCCATTGCACCACAGCTCGTCCCCTTTGTACGCGCGAATGTGCGCGACGCACAGGTCAATCAACGCGCGCCCGACACCTTGCCGGCGGACTGTGGATGTGGTCGCCATACCGCGCAAACGCCACGCGCGCGCATTGTGTTCGCCCGGCGCGGCTTCGCGCGTCACCGTCGCGATGCCAACCAGTTCATCCGCGCGAAACGCGCCCGCATGCAACGTTTCCGCCGCGTCATCGCCGGGATAGACCAACTCGTCCGGTTTTTGATGCGGACGCAAAACCGCGTGGCGCAGTTCGCGCGCTTGCGCGGCAGTGATCGCGCGAATTTCGATTGGCGAAGTCATCACGGCGTCAAGCGTTTCAAATCGCGCGGGAACAAGGTCGCTTCGCGCAGATTGCTCAAACCGCACAACTGCATGATGAAGCGTTCCAAACCAATTGCGAATCCGCCGTGCGGCGGCATGCCATGTTTCATCGTTTCGAGATAGTACGCGAACGGCTCGACCGGATATTTCGCGCGCGCGAGCGCGGCGAGATAATCGTCGTAACGATGCAAGCGTTGCCCGCCGGTCACGAGTTCGGTCCCGCGAAACAACAAATCGAACGAGTTCGAGTACTTGTTATCGCTCGCATCGGGATGCGTGTAGAACGGTCGCTTGACCATCGGATAACCGACGACGAACAGAAAATCCGAGTTGAATTTTTCGCGCGCCCATTCGCCGAGCCAACGTTCGTGTTGCGGCGCGAGGTCGGGTTCGCCGCGACAATCTTCACCGTGTTGTTCGAAAATCCATTGTTGCGCGTCGCGAAAATGAATGTGCGGAAAAGCTTCCGGCGCGTCCGGCATCTTCACTTCGAGGAGCTGCAACTCCGCCGCGTCGCGTTCGCCAAGCCGCGCGAGAATATGGCGAATCAACGCGTTGAGCAAACGCATCACCGTAAAATGGTTTTCGATAAATCCAAACTCGACGTCAAGACTGACGTACTCGTTGACGTGACGCGTCGTGTCGTGCGGCTCGGCGCGAAAGACCGGCGCGACTTCAAAGACGCGTTCAAAGACACCGACCATGATCTGTTTGTAAAACTGGGGCGATTGCGCAAGGTACGCTTTTTGTCCAAAGTAATCCACCGCAAAGACGTTCGCGCCGCTCTCAGTCGCGGACGCGACGAGTTTGGGTGATTGAATCTCGGTGAATCCTTCGCCATCCAAAAATTCACGGAACGCCGCCATCACGCCGGCGGCGAGACGAAAGCGCGCGCGGCGTGTGGGATGCCGCAACGCGACAGTCGCGTGATCGAGAAACACGTCGAGCGACGCGTGCAGGACGGGTTTGTTGAGCGGCACCGGCGGCGCATCGGTCACCGGCGTGAGCACCTGGATCGTTAATTCGCGCAGTTCGACGCCGCCCGGCGCTTGCGGTTCTTCGGCGACCACGCCGGCGATTTGAAGCACGGTCTCGTTCTGCAACGCGTGGAGCGCGGACAACGCGCTCGCATCCTGGGTCGTCGCCTGCGCGATGCCAAAGCCATCGCGCACGAGGATGAAATTGATTTTGCCGAGCGCGCGCAGTTGGTGCAGCCAACCCGCGAGCATCACGCGCTCGCCGATATGTTCGCGCAATTGAGTCGTCCGAATTCGTTGCATCACGTACCCCTTTCGGAAAATAAAAAATCCCCCCATCCTGTGAAAGGACGAGGGGAACTCGTGGTGCCACCTTTCTTTGCAACATCGCTGTCGCCTTGACGCTCGCTAAAGGGAGCGAACCTTACCGCTCGAGAGCTGTCGTTCGAATCCGCGCGCGGGTCGTCTTTTCAGCCGCGAGACGACTCTCTACATTCCAGGGCGCGATCTACTCTACTCTGTCACTGCGGTGGTTGGGTTATAGCACATCTCACTAGTCCGGTCAAGTTGACCGCCAGGGCTTTTCAAAAGTCATTTGCTGACCTAACCCCCTGCCCCCTTTCCTATGAGGGAAGGGGGTTGGGGGTTAGGTCAGCAAGTGAGTCAAGCGACTTTTGAAAAGCCGTGAGTTGACCCGTCGCGTCTTTTTTTCGATCAATAATTCGTCGTCCGATCAATCAACCCGCGTTCGCGCGCGCGGCGATCACAGCGACGGAACACAACCATCGCGAGGAATGCAAACGCAACCGTGAGCGCGACGAGAATCGCGAGCAGTTGCGCGTCGCTGAAATTCGCAAGCGTGGGAAATGCCTGCGCGACCGAGCCGACGAGCGAACGGCGCAACAGTTCGAGCCAGTACGTGATCGGCATCGCGTATCCGATGGGACGCAAGTATTCCGGCAACACATCGAGCGGAAAGACCGCGCCGCTAAACAAATACAACGCGCCCGCGACTGCCTCGCCGAGATACCCGGCGTGATGCGCGAGCAAAAGCGTGACGCCCGCAAGAATTAGCCCCAGCATCGCGAGCATGACCACACCAATCGCGAGCGAAACAAGAAACAGCGGCGCATTGATCGCGGCAAAATTGATCGGCACGTTCAAAAACAACACGCCCACCGCAATCGTGATAAACACGGCGACCGATCCTGTGATAAAACGCGCGACGCCTCGCCCGATCAAGTAAAACGGAATCTGCACCGGCGCGGTGTAAATGTACTTGAGCGTGCGATAATGTTCGCGGTCGTCAATCACCGCCCACGACACGCCAATCATCACCGCGCCGACGAAAATGTAAAACGCATTGCCAAGATAAATGTACGGAAAGAGCGGCGAGGCGAAATCGCTGCCGGTGACGACGCTGTACATCACGACGAGTATCATCGCGCTCGCGACCGGCTTGACGATGGAATAGACCGCAAACAGAAACGGGTCGGTCCAGTTCGATTCGATCTGCCAACCGAGCCAGGTCGCCATTCTGAATGAACGCAGTGCGGACCTCATTCGCTTCCCTCGCGATCAAAGAACGCGCGGTGATCGCCGCGCCACACGCGAAACGCCTCTGGGATGCGCGTCGCGTGTCCTGGGTCGAGATCGCGCGGCAACGCGTTTTCCGCGAACCATTGCGCGTCCAGCACTTCGAGCGCGTGCGACGGTTTCGCAAGTTGTGTATCGAGCGGACGACACAGAAAAATAAACTGGTATAAATGAAACCGCGCGACCGTGCCACACAAACGCGAATCGAACACGCCGACGAGCGCGATCACGCGCGAACGCACGCCGGCTTCTTCAAATGCTTCGCGCACGACGCCTTCTGCCGGAGTTTCGCCCACTTCAAGCGCGCCGCCCGGCATCGCCCACAAACGATTGTCCGCGCGGCGAATCAACAAGATGCGTCCCGCATCGTCAATCACCGCCGCATCGCCAACCGCGAACGGGGTGGGGCGCGCAAAGATCGTCGCGCGCAAAGGTTCCATCTGTTCAAGCGATTCGCCGGTCGCCAGCGCGTTCATCGCCATCGCCATCGTTCGCAAATTTTCGTAGTTGGTTCGGTCGTACACGTTCTGCGAGAACAGCAACCCCATCGCCGCCATGTCGCGGATCCGATCCGCCCACAAGGCAATCTGTTCCGCCGGTGTCATGTCATTCCCATTCATCTACGACTCTCCGTCAACCGTCCTTCACGAATCGCCAAGCGTTCCATGTGCGCGAGCAACACGCGCGCCGCGACGAGAAAGATCGCGCTCAACGCGATGAGCGCGAGAATTTCGATCTCGACGCTGAGAAAACCAATTGCCGCGCCGGAGGGAAACGCGAGTTGCCGCATCGCGTCGAGACCCAGGGTTAGCGGCACGAGCGACGCACCGGCGGCGAGCCAAAAGTTGAGATGTTTGATCGGAAAATAAAAACCCGACAACAGGTAGATCGGTTCCTGTGCGAGATTCGAAAGATGCCACGCCTCGCGGCTCAACAACAAAAACAGCGACGCCATCATCATCCCCATCCCGTACAGCGCGATCATCGCGAGCAGAAATACCGCGAGCAAATGCGGAAAACTGACGACCGCGTACTGCACACCAAAAATAAAACTGCCTACAACGACAATCGCGGTCGCGCGCAACGCGGTCGCGATCAACCCGCCGAGCGCCATCCCTAACAGGACCGCCATCATCGAAGCCGGCGACATGATGTAAAGCGCGAGATTGCCCTGCTCTTTTTCCCAGTACAACTGCGACGACATCGCCCACAACACGTTGAGCCAGAACGCGGTCATCGCGCCGCCGAACACGACGAAACCGACGTACTCGTCTGGCGCGCGCATCGCGCGATAAACGAACACGTACGCCGAGATCGCGAGAATCGGCAAACACACGTCGAAGAACAACCACGACCGTTCGCGTTGCGTGCCGATGACGCGCGGGTACGCACGCCCGATCACGGTTTGCAGAAATAATCGCCAGCCGTTGTTTTTCTTGAGTTGCTCCATGCCGCTACTGAACGCTCTCCACGTCTGCCATGCTCCGCCCGACCAAATCCACGAATACATCTTCGAGCGTCGGCTCGCGCTTGCGGAGATTGAGCAGACGCGCGTGATTCATCGTCAGTGTGTTGATGACACCGCCCACCGCGTCGTCCGCGTCGAGCATCAACTCGAGCGTCGCGCGTCCATCGCCTGCGCGATGCGTAACCTGGCGGACGCCGGCGAGCGACTCGATCATTTTCACATCCACTCCATCCAGCGGCGTCGTTTCGATTTGAAAGATCGCCTCGCGTTGCAAACGATGTTTCAAGTTCGCGGGCGTATCGCACGCGAGCACACGCCCCTGGTTGATGATCGCGACGCGGTCGCACAACTCGTCCGCTTCGACCATGTAATGCGTCGTCAACAACAACGTGCGCGATTTGTCTTGTGTAACCCATTGGCGGATGAACGCACGCACATCGCGCGACGCGCCAACGTCGAGACCCAGGGTCGGTTCGTCGAGAAACAACACTTGCGGATCGGTCAGAAATCCGCGCACGATGTTCATCTTTTGCCGCAAGCCGGTCGAGAGGTCGGATGATTTGGTGTTGAGCCGATCCGTCATGCCGACGATGGCGAGCAATTCCTGGATGCGTTTGTTCGCTTGATTCGTGGGGATGCCGTAGAACTGCGCGAACATCCACAAATTTTCGCGCACGGTGAGCAAGCCATAACCGGACGACTCGCCGCCGGAGACCATGTTGATGAGCGGGCGCACCAAGTGCGGTTCGCGCACGACATCGTAACCGGCGACGGACGCCGCGCCGCTCGTCGGCGCAAGAAGTGTCGTCAGGATTTTGATAAGTGTCGTCTTGCCCGCGCCGTTCGGACCGAGCAAGCCGAACAATTCGCCGCGCGCGATCTGCAACGATACGTTGTCGAGCGCGGTCAGCGTCTTGGGTTCTTTCTTTTTACCGTCACGAATTTTGTAGAGACGACCCAGATCGCGTGTTTCGACCGAAGCAGTTGGTGTCAAGTGAATCCCTCAAGGTGAGAATACGCAAGACAAGATTTTATCACAACACGCGTGCGACGACAAACGAGAATTTCGCACAGGGCTTGACAGTGTTGGACGATGCAACTATGATGCCTTCGCTTGAATCGCAAAGAAGGAGAATCCGATAATGTGTTACGACCTCGATGCACGACCACCCGTCCCGCCGATTTCGGGCGGCTCGGCGAATGGGGAAGATATCGTGTTGACCGCCCAGGATGGCACTCGCTTTGCCGCATACCTCGCGCATCCGACGCAAAAGAAAAACGCCCAGGTGATCGTTTTTCCGGACGTTCGCGGCTTGCATCAGTTCTACAAAGAACTGGCTCTGCGTTTTGCCGAACAAGGTTACCCCGCGCTCGCGCTCGATTATTTCGGACGCACCGCCGGCATCGGTCCCCGCGACGACACGTTCGAATTTCGTTCGCATGTCGAAGCGATGACGATGCCGACGTTCCTCACCGATGTCACGGCGGCGCTTGCGTATTTGCGCGCGAACAATCCCGCCGTGCGCGCGACCTTTGTCGTCGGCTTTTGTCGCGGCGGCGCGTTGTCGTTGCTCACCGCGACTGAAGCGTTGGATTTGTCCGGCATCATCGCGTTCTACGCCGGCATGAGCCGCCCGATTCCCGGCGCGCGCGGCGCGACGCTTGACCAGGCAAGCCAGATTCGCTACCCGGTGCTCGGATTGTTCGGCGGCGCAGACCAGGGCATTCCCGCGAGCGATGTGCAACAACTCGACGCGCAACTCGACCGCGCGGGCGTACCGCACGAGATCGTCACGTATCCCGACGCGCCGCATAGTTTCTTTGATCGGCGTTACACGGAATTCGCAGATGCATCGGCAGACGCGTGGACGCGCGCGTTGAATTTCATCGCGGCGCACACGCAAGCAAGTTGAGAAAAGGAGGTTGAATGACGCAAAAGAGAATCACCATCGAACCGGACAAGAAAATCGCGCTCGTGGCGCACGACAACAAAAAGCGCGATTTGATCGAGTGGGCAAAATTCAATCGCGATCTCTTGGCGCACCACATCATCTACGCGACGGGGACAACGGGGACGCTGTTGGAGAAAGAACTGGGATTCGAAATTCACAAACTCGAAAGCGGTCCGCTCGGCGGCGATCAACAGATCGGCGCAAAAATCGTTGACGGTGAGATTGACTTTCTCATCTTTTTCTGGGACCCGCTCGAACCGATGCCACACGATCCCGATGTCAAAGCGTTGTTGAGAATGGCAGTCGTGTGGAACATTCCGATTGCCTGCAATCGCGCGACCGCCGATTTCATGATCTCATCCCCGCTGATGGATGAGACATACGACCGCTTGTTACCCGAGTACGGCGAGCATCGCAATCGGCAGGCGACCTGAATCAAAAACCCGAAGGGGCTTGAAGCCCTTCGGGTTTGTCTATCTACCCCACCTCTATCACACCCAACCCAGGTTTGTCCGGCAAAATCATCCGCGCGCCATCGTAGCGCACACCTGTGAAGCGATCATTGCGAATGAGCAACGGACCGTCAAGATCGGCATAGTCGCACAGCGGCGCGAGATGCGCGGCGGCGGTCACGCCGACCGAACTCTCGACCATGCAACTGAGCATCACTTGCATATCGAGCGCGCGCGCGGTGTGAATCGCGCGCAACGCTTCGCGAATGCCGCCGGTCTTCATCAACTTGACGACGACGCCATCCACCGCGCCCGCGTGCGCCGCGACATCGCGCGCGGTCTTGACTGGCTCGTCTGCAAAAATCGGTAGACCGAATTTCTGTGTGCGTAACCACTTCAATCCTTCGATGTCGCCGACCGGCAACGGCTGTTCGATAAATTCCAAATCGTACTGTGCGAGACGCGGAATCATCGCGGCGGCTTGGTCGCGCGTCCAACCGGCATTTGCATCCACGCGCAATTTCGCGTTCGTCGCGCGGCGAATCGCCGCGACCATCGCTTCGTCGTTCGCGCCGCCGACCTTGACCTTGATGATCGGCAAGCCGGATTCTTTCGCACGTTGCGCCATCAATTCGGGGTCGTCCATCGCAATCGTAAACGAAGTCAACGGCACGCGCGTCGGGTCGAGTCCGAACAAACGATAGAGCGGCTGACCCAATCGCTTGCCCCACACATCGTGCAACGCGAGGTCAATCGCCGCGCGCGCGGCTTGCGACCCAGGCGGCAAACGATTGAGAATGTCTTCGATCAAAAACGGATCGGCGCTCTTGCCGAGGTCATCTGCGACGCGCGCCAGGTATTCCATGATTCCTTGTTGCGTTTCGCCGTGATACGTGACTGCCGCCGCTTCGCCCAGCCCTTCATCAAGATGCGCGAGCACGTTGTAGCGCCGGTCGTCCGCACCGTGCGCGATGCGAAACGTCGTGCGTAATTCCAACGTCAATGCTTCCCAGGTTAGTTTCATCGAAATCTCCGTAGTCTAATGTCATTGCGAGGGCGGACTTTGCCCGAAGCAATCAAAGTCGTTTGTAGGAGATTGCTTCGTCGCTTCGCTCCTCGCAATGACGGTCAATATCTCCGCGCCCCAACAAAATGCTCGCGCAACCACGCGCGATAATTCGGCGCGGCGGGATCGAAACTGTTGTACGAAGTTCCGCGCGCTGTTCCGTTCGCATGAACGAATTCATCGCCGCCGAGCGAAATCGCGACGTGCGTGATTCGTTCATAGCGTTCACTCAATTCGCTCGCTTCGCCAAAGAAAAGCAAATCGCCGGGCGTGGGCGTCCCTTCGACCGGCGTACCCGCGCGAAATTGTTGATCCGCATCGCGCGGAATCGCGACGCCGATAAATTCGTAAAACGTTTGCGCGAGCCCCGAACAATCGAAACCAAACGGCGTGCGCCCGCCCCACAAGTACGGCACGCCGACGAATCGGCGAATAAGACCCAGGGTGAACGCAATACCCGCCGCGTTCGCGCGCGGTCGTTCTGCGCCGGGTAAAAGCGAATCTTGTGTGACCCACCAAACGCGCCCATCGGGTAAACAGATTGCCGCGTTATCATCGCGCTGTTCGATCATCGGCAATGAAATCGCAAACGGCAATTTACCGACCTGGATCGTTCGCGCGGCATCCGTGTACGCCGAAACAATTTCGCCTTGCACAAGCGCGTTGCATGACGCGGCGTACTCGCGCAAGATTTTTGCATCGGCGCGATGAAGTGTGACTACTTGCGTCCAACCGATGTACCCATCGCGTTCGAGTTGAACGCGCACCCAGTCGTCGCGCTCTTCCAGGATGCGGACGATTTCGCCAAAGCGCGCTTGCGTCATTCGCTCCGCCAACGAACGCGGCTCGCGCCGCACATCGGCAACGGCGCGAATAACGATCGCGCACGGAGTTGCTTCAATGAGCAAGATTTTGAGATTGGAGGAATCAACCTGACTGTCATTTGGAGCGCAGCGAGAAATCGTGCCATCATCGGACGGAGATTTCTCCTCGCGAAAAACGTTCGTCGAAATGACAGACCGCGCGACCTGCAGTTGTTCGCGCGTCAACACCTCGCCGGTAAGAACGATGCTCTCATCGCGGCGCGTCGCGTTGACATCGAACACAGCCACACGCGGGTCGTACTGCGCGCGTCGCAAACGATAGAGCGCGTCGTTCCCCGCGTCGCCGCGCCGCGCGAGAAAATCGAGCACGCGCGTGATCCAATCGAACAGCAATTCGTCGTGGACGTTGTGACCGATTCCGGCTGGAATCCAGTACTCGGCATCAGGGATGTGTCGCGCGATGAATTGCGCGTGGCGCATCGGCGCATTGACGCGATCCTGCGCGCCTTGAATCACGAGCGTCGGTCGCCGCACGCGAGCCAAATCGTCCGGTGTATAATTCGGCTCGGTGATAATCGCGTGCAGCGTCAACCGCAACAAATCGCGCCAGTACTCTGTGCCATGTGCCGCGCCGTGCAACGCGATCATTTCGTTCATCCACTCGGGACGTTCGCGCGCGACACGGTCGGGATCAAAAATCGCCGGTTCTTTTTCAATGAGGTCAGGACTGACGTACGCGTTCGCGGCTTGCGGAATCGCGGTCTGGACGATTTCGGGATGTTCAATAAGCGTGACGAGCGCGACATTGCCGCCGTTGCTGTGCCCGATGATGTGCGCGCGTTCGTAACCGAGCGCGCGGACGAGCGCAGCGGTGTCGTCCGCCATTTCTTTGAACGAGTACGAGTGATGGGGATTGGCGCTCTGTCCGTGCCCGCGACAATCGGGGACGATCACGCGATACTCGCGCGCGAGGAGTGGCGCGACGAATTGCCAATTCGATTGCCCAGTGCCGGTCGAGCCGTGAATCAGCACGATGGGCGCGCGGTCAGAACGATCTTCGCCGAATGTCGCGTAGTAAATCTGCGCGCCGTTGATTTCGATGAATGCCATGATGTCTCCTGTAGCGGATGGCAATTGGCGGATGGCAAATAGCAGATTGCTATTCGCTATTCGCTATTCGCTATCCGCCATTCGCCATTCACGCCGGCAACACGCGCCGTAACACGCGAATCCAGTTGCCGCCGAGGATGTTCGCGATGTCCGTGTCACTGAACGACACAGCGGAGAGCGCATCGCCCATTTTTTGCAAATCCGCCACCGTGTCAATTCCGAGCGGAGTAGATTCCATGCCAAAGCCGCCATCGAAATCGGTGCCGATGCCGACGTGCATCGCGTCGCCGGCAAAATCGCAAATGCGTTGCGTGTGCCGTACCACGTCGGCGAGCGTCAGCATTTCCTTCTTTGCCGACTTGTCCCAGCCCGCTTTGATGAATGCGCCGTAGAACACCGCGCCGATCACACCATCGCGCGCGATGATCGCGCGGATCATGTCGTCACTCAATTGGCGATCCACATCCGTGTCCACAAACACACGGCAATTCGAATGGCTTGCGATGACGGTGCCGTGATACAGTTCGAGTGCGTCCCAGAAACTCTGTTCCGCCATGTGCGAGGCATCGAGCAACATGCCCGCGCGTTCGAGATTCGGCATCAACGCGCGACCCAGGTCGGTGAGCGGACCGGGTGCGCGTGTGCCACCCGAGTACCGCGTTTGACTCCACGCCGGACCGACAATCCGCACGCCCGCGTCGAACCACTCGCCCACTTGATCGGGCGCGATAATCGGGTCTGCGCCTTCCATCAAAATCACCAAACCGACGCGCGGCTCAGGTGAATTGATGACACGTTCCAAATCTACACGCGTCGTGATGATCGAAATACGCGAGTCCATCGCGAGCATCGCATAGTACGCGAGTTGTTCCAGCGCTTGATCGTGCGCCTCTTGCTCGGTGTGGTATCGTTTCCCCAGACCGGTCTGATTCGGACGCGCCTTGGACACGTACAACGTCGCGAACGCGACGCGCACATTGCCGGCGAGTAATTCCGGCAAACCCAGCATCGCGCTGCCTTCGCCATGCGCTGGATTCGCGCCTTCGTTCGCGCGCTTGGTCGCCACGCTATCGAGAAAATCGCGATTGAGCGCGAGCTTGTTCCACGCAATATCTTGATGCGCATCCACAATGATCGGCAATTGGTTCGGCATTAAATTCTCCTTGTGCAAAAGGTGAATGCGATTATAACGCGCAACACACGCAACGTCAACGCGAAAAAAACACAAACCGTTTGCGATGCCCTTTCGCAAACGGCTTGTATTAGGAGGAGAACACAATTTAGATTGAGATGGAGACAGGGCTTGCACCCTCCCAGCAGGGAACGCCCCGGCGTTGGTTCACGGCACTGGCTAGGAAATTCACCGCTTGCTCCGCTTCAGCATCCCCATCTCTGCGAACAGTATCGCTCCGGCAGATTAGCCACAGATGAGAACAATGTAAACAACAAATAAAATTTTTGACGTTAGGTTTTCACAAGAATACTGTATAAATTCAAGTCCGCGTCCGCATAAAATTGTTCGACGATTTGAAAATCGCTTTGCGCCGCAAGTTTTTTCATTTCGCTTTGCGTCACGAGATGACAATAGCGAAATCCTTTGCCGCCGCGCTCCCATGTCATCAATGCGTCGCCTTCTTCGAGTTCGTGTTCATCTACGCCGATCATCTGCCATGCGACGATTTTTTTTCGCAATCGTTCGTTGCGCTCGAAATGCCAATTCGTCAGAATCACACGCGCGCCGGATTTGAGCAACGCGTGAATCTCGCGCAGAACCGCGACGCGCAACTCGAAACTGGGAACGTGATGCAACACGGCGAGCGCAATCGCAAGATCGAATGACGCGCGCGCGAACGGCGCGCCCCAGCCCGGCGCGGCAATGTCGGCGACGCGAAACTCGGCGGCGACGTGATGCCAGCGCGCTTGATGCGCGGACGCAATCGCGATCAACTCCGGCGACGCGTCTACGCCGACGTACTGCACGCGGCGTGATTCGCGCTCCAAGCGTTCCGCGAGCCGACCGTTGCCACAGCCAACATCCAGCGCCTTTACACCATCGCCGATGTACGCTACAATTCGCTCCAATCGCGATTGTCCGCTCGAACGCGTTTCGGAAAACGCGTGCGCGAATTCGGAATAGAATTTGCGATTGATGTCGAGTAGTTGATTTACCAGTCGTGAATCCACAATGACCGCCGACCGCCGATCACCGACGGCAGTCTGCCGTCAGCCGTTTGCGGTCTTTTGAAAAAATGTTGGACGAAAATAGAACTCGCCTTGCCAAGTGGCGCGCGAAACATCTCACGCCGCTCGATATAGACAAGCACCAGCACGCACTTGCCACACTGTTCGACACGGTGCAACGCGCGCGCGCCTTGTCGCCCGCGCAGTTGAACGCGCTCATCATTCGCCTCATCCACGACGGCGCGACGACTGTGACCCAGGACAAGATCATCACCGCGTACCGCGAAATGACCACGCGCGGCATCATCGAGTTCGATCAACACGTCCTGAATCGTCTGCGCCTCAAACCGATTCGCACATCGTCGGGCGTCGCGCCGCTCACCGTGTTGACCGCCGCGTATCCTTGTCCGGGTAAATGTATTTTTTGCCCCGACGTGAAAGGGTTCCCAAAAAGTTATTTGCCGCTCGAACCGGGCGTGCAACGCGCGGCGCAAAACAAATTCGATCCGTTCACCCAAGTTACATCGCGTCTTGAATCGTTCGAGACGAACGGACACGCGACCGACAAGATCGAACTGCTCGTGCTCGGCGGCACGTGGTCGGCGTACCCGCCTCACTACCAAGAAAAATTCGTGCGCCGATTGTTCGACGCGTTGAATGGCGTCGAATCCGCAACTCTCGAAGAGGCACAGCGGCGCAACGAAAACGCAGAGCATCGCGCCGTGGGACTCGTGCTCGAAACGCGACCCGATTATATCACACTTGACGAGGTGCGGCGATTGCGCTGGCTCGGCGCGACCAAGGTGCAACTCGGCATTCAATCGCTCGATGACAACATCCTCGCGCTAAACCAACGCGGCGAAACGACGACCGAACAAAAACGCGCGATCCGTTTACTGCGTCTCGCCGGGTTCAAACTCCATTTGCATTGGATGCCGAACCTGCTCGGCGCGACGCCCGAATCCGACCGCGCCGATTTTGCGCGATTGTGGAACGATCCGGCATATCGCCCCGACGAGTTGAAAATTTATCCGTGTAGTTTGATCGAGGGGACGGAACTGTATCCGATTTGGGAACGCGGTGAGTATCGTCCGTACACCGACGACGAATTGACGGAATTGCTCGTGGATTGCAAACGCATCGTCCCGCGCTATTGTCGCTTGAATCGCGTAATTCGCGATATTCCGGCGAGTTACATCGCGGCGGGAAGCAAACGTTCCGATCTGCGTCTCGCCGCGCAACGCGCACTGAAAGAACGCGGCTTGCATTGCGAGTGCATTCGTTGCCGTGAAGTGCGCCACGAGAAAATTTCGCCGGACGAATTGCGGCTCGACACACTCACGTACGACACAGACACGACGCGCGAATATTTTTCGAGTTACGTCTCTGCGCGCGACAAGCTCGCCGGTTTCTTGCGGCTCTCGCTACCGTCACCCCACGCCGCGCGCGATGAGATTCTCGACGAACTACGCGACTGCGCGATTATTCGCGAGGCACACGTGTACGGACCCGCGCTCGAAATCGGCGTGGAACGCGCGGGCGCGGCGCAACACACCGGGCTGGGCGCGCGCCTGATCGAACACGCCGAACAAATTGCGCGTGATGCCGGATTCAAACGGCTCGCGGTGATTTCCGCCATCGGCACGCGCGAGTACTATCGCAAGCACGGGTTTGAACTCGGCGAATTGTACATGGCGAAATCGTTGTAAGCCACAACCAGAATCCAGGTTTCTCCCCTTCGGGGAAACCTGGATTTTTCTATTTACAAACGCTTAACAAACTCGTTTGCAAAAGGACGCGGCAAAGGACGGTGAACGGGACAACCCCATTGTATCATCTCTTCAGAATTAAGAATTCACCTTACCCACCATTTGTCATTTCGAGGAGCGAAGCGACGAGAAATCCCCGTGCAACCAGGGGATTTCTCGCTCCGCTCGAAATGACAGTGAAGAGAAAACAGGAGGATTACAATGGGTTGGCAAGTAGATTACGCACATTCGCAAATCGAGGCGACCGTTCGCCACATGATGATTTCGAACGTGCGCGGGCGTTTTGAAAAGTTTACCGTGAACGCGCAAATTGACGACAATCATCCCGAACGTTCGCAAATAGAGGTCGCCATTGATGCGGCAAGCGTCAACACCAAGAACGAACAACGCGATGGTCATCTGAAATCGCCAGACTTTTTGGACGTCGAGAATTTCCCGACGATCACTTTCAAGAGCACGCGCACTCAAAAATCAGATGACGCCAACGGCAAACTATACGGCGATCTGACGATCAAGGGCATCACCAAGCCGGTCGTGTTGAACGTCGAGTACGCCGGGCAATCCAAGAGTCCGTGGGGCACGATCAACGCGGGCTTTACGGCGAGCGCCAAACTCAATCGCAAGGATTGGGGACTAAACTGGAACGCGGCGCTCGAAACCGGCGGCTGGCTCGTCGGCGACGAGGTCAAGATTGACATCGAAGTTGAATTCACCAAGGTTCCCGAAACTGCGCCGGTGGAGAGACAACCGGTCGCCGCATAAGAAATTCGTTGATGAATGAAACTAGCGCCCTGCTCGCTTCGTAAATACGTGAGCAGGGTGTTTCGTTTTTGTAGGGCAAGTTTCCAACTTGCCGCTTGCCCTACTTTTTTAGGAGAAAGACCATGAGTTCGATCCATCCCGATACCACACTCGGATACGTGCGTGTGGCGGTGAGCAACGTTGACGAGTCGCTCATCTTTTATCAGAACGCGCTCGGCTTGCAATTGCGCGAACGCGCGGGCAATACCGCGTACCTTGGCGCGGGCGCGGACGACATCGTCGTGCTCGAGCAAGCGACGAACGCGCAACTCCCCGCGCCCGCGACCGGCTTGTATCATTTCGCGATTCGCGTGCCGTCGCGTCACGCGCTCGCGCAATCGCTCAAGAATTTTATCGAGACGAAAACGCCGCTCGGCGGCTTTGCCGATCACCTGGTCAGCGAGGCGATTTACCTCGCCGACCCGGACGGCAACGGCATCGAGGTCTATCGCGACCGTCCGCGCAACGAGTGGTACGACGCGCACGGCAAACTCACCATGGCGACCGATCCGCTCGACGTGCGCGGCTTGCTCGGCGAAGTGCAGGGCAATGGCGCGGGCTGGCAAGGCATGGAACGCGGCACGCAACTGGGACACATGCACCTCAAGGTTGCCCAAATCGCGGAATCGAAAAAATTTTACTGCGACGTGCTCGGTTTCGATTTCGTGGCGGACTATGGACCGTCCGCCGCGTTCGTCTCCGCGGGCGGGTATCATCACCACATCGGCATGAATACCTGGGAGAGCGCGGGCGCGCCGCCGCCACCGCCGGACACAATCGGCTTGCGCGATTTTATCGTGCGTCTGCCGAATCGCGCGGAACTGGACACGGTGCTGGGGCGCGTGGAACATGCTGGCATTGCGATAGAAGCAACGCACGCGGGTTCACTCGTACGCGATCCATCGCAGAATGGCGTCGTGTTGATGCTAGCAGAAAACACGTGAACGCGGTTTAGGATAGTGTAGCATGGCGACCGACAGGGGCGATTGAAATCGCCTTTGGTGGGCGTTCCGCCGGGCGTCCATCCCTCATTGCATTCGGGACAATTGCCTACGTGGACGCGAAATTCGCCCGCGTACTATAGCCCCGTAGCGAAGCGGAGTGGGGGC
>JACRBM010000074.1 GCA_016219275.1 Chloroflexota bacterium | reverse complement strand
GTAACTACTCAGCCAACCCACATTTACGCCGATGAAAAAACAAATTTATCCGCGAATAACGCGAATTGCGCGAATAAGAAGAAAAAATTAGCGAAGATTCGCGTAATTCGCGGATAAAGGAACGATGGCTGAGTAGTTACGTTTTTTTCGCACCAGCGCCGGTATTCTTCCATCGTGTCGAACGAACGGTAGGACGCGTCATCCAGCACGGGCTTGTACGTGTGGATAAACGCGTAGCGCATTCGCAACGCGAGCGGACGACGCGCGGCGGCTTGAAATTCTTCCAGCCACTCGCGCGGAATATCCAAACCAGAATCTGTTTCCTCTTTGATCATGGTAGCACTCATGATCTTATTTTACCACCAAGCGATTGATTTTGCATCCCCCACAACATCTTTTGCCGGACGAACGCATAGTACGCCATCAACGCGCTGAGCAACAAGCCGTGTCCGCCATCGCGCCAACCTTGCAGAGAAATATAGCGGCGCAAAAATTCACGGATGGGCTGACCCAGGAATCCGCGTTTGCGCGCGCGTTTGCCTTCGGCGAACCAGACTTGGGCTTCGTAACGCGTGTACTGGATTTGCTTCCGGCGAAATTGCGCGAGTGTTTCGTAATTGTAATGAATGAGCGGCTCGTGCAAACAGCCGACCTCGCCGTCCCACAACACGAGTTCGTGCACTTGGCGCGCGGGGTCGAATCGCGCGAATCCCTTTCGCATCACGCGCGGCTGATAATCGGGCGACCAGCCGGTGTAACGAATCTCTTTGCCGAAGATGATGTTGCGCCTGGGTACCCAAAAACCGGTAATTGGTAATTGGTAATTGGTAATTGCGTCGCGGATTTCTTGTCCGAGCGCGCGCGTCGCGCGTTCGTCCGCGTCAATGAAGAAAATCCATTCGCCGCGCGCGAGTTCTATCGCATGGTTGCGTTGATTCGGAAAGTTGTCGAGTTTGCGTTGGATGACGCGCGCGCCGAGTTCGCGCGCGATATCCGGTACGCGATTTGTGCTATAGTCGTCCAGCACGAGGATTTCATCCGCGAACGCGCGCACCGATTCGATGCACGCGCGAATGTGTTTTTCTTCGTTGTGCGTAAGGATGAGGACGGAGAGGGATGCGGATGGCGTGGTCATTTCACGTTGAGAAATTTGCGCGCAAATTTGCGGACGGCGCGCGCGGTTTTCATCGCTTGCCGCGCATCTTCAACTGGTGGAATTCCTCGTGGGTACCGCGTCTTGATTGCATGGTTAGCCAACAGTTCCAATTGGTCGGTGTCTACCGGCACAATGACGCCAGCCGCTTCGCACAACACACTCAATTGCACAAGATCATGGGTTTTGGGGAAGAATTTGTTGTGAGCAACTAAAATTGCTTTCAGATATTTTTCGGCGCACTGTTGCAAATGGAAACACCCGCCATCGGTGATGGGTGGTTTTTCTCCTAGTGCCAAACGCGCCAACTTGAAATCGTTCTCGGCTTTGAATATCCAATCCAATGAATCACTCAGATCGTTCATACAAGACCTTCCCGCGCGAGGTGATTTCTTGAATAAAAAAATCACGATGCGTCAATGAGTGATGAATTTCCTTAGGTGTATGTACCAGCAGGTCTAACGGAAAGACACGGGGGCGCAACAATCGCGCGACAGCAAGAAACCGCTCAGTTCTTGGCGCGTCGCTCTCCATAATAACGAGCAAATCCACGTCGCTATCCGGCGTTGGATTACCGTAGGCGTACGAACCAAAGAGGATAATTTTTTGAGGGCGCAATTCGCGCACGATGCGACGGACGGCTTTGGGCAAGGTCTCGCTCACCGGCGCATCACTGCCAATTGGTATGATCGCAGGGATGGCGCGTTTGCGGTTGCGCGATTTGGGGCGTGTAGAGGGGTTGGGTTGTTTGAGCAAAGCAGTTGACCGAGACATTCCCGATACTCCTGATCTATCTGATACAAACGAACCGCCAATTATTGCGCGCATTATACGCCGAAAAACTATTGAAGGAAAACGCCTATTACTTGCTTGTACGCGTCAAGCCGTTTTTGTAATTCTTTTGCGGGGAGATTCTCCGCGCGCGCTTTGCGCGCTTGATTCCACAATCCCGCGCGCACGATCTGCCGCGCGACGAAACGAAACGCGCGCGAGTAGTGTTTCTCGAACAGTCGCTTGCGCGCGCGCCACAACTCGACGAACATCGCGTCGCGAAATTGGCGCGTGGATTGCGCTTCGTGATGCACGATCTCGGCTTGCGGCACGCACCAAATTTGCCAACCCGCGCGTTTGATGCGAATGCCCCAATCTACTTCTTCGCAATAGATGAAAAACTGGTCGTCGAGCCAGCCCACTTGCTCCGCCGCCTCGCGTCGGACGAGAAAATCTGCGCCGAGCGGATGGTCAATCTCGAATGGTTCTCCACGCGCATACCCTTCGCGCGGATAGCGACCGTTCAAGCGCGACTCGGTGAGCCGCCAGTTGAGCGGAAAGAAATCGAGGAAAAGTTGCGCGAGACCGGGAAACGCGAATGCAGAATGTTGAAGCGAGCCATCACCGTACAACAACTTGCCGCCGCACGCGCCGGCGCGCCGCGAAGCGCGCGCGTCCATAAATTCGACGAGTGTCGCGAGCGCGCCCGGGCGAACCTCCGTGTCCGGGTTGAGCATCATCACGTATCGCCCGCGCGTCTCGACGAACGCTTGATTGTTCGCCGCCGCAAAGCCGCGATTCTCTGTGTTCTCGATCAGTCGCACGCGTGGAAATTTCTCGCGCACCATCGCGGCACTGCCATCGCGCGAGGCATTGTCAACGACGAAAACCTCGGTGAACAGTTCACTGTTGACGGTTGACTGTTGACTGTTCACCGATTCCAGGCATTGCGCCAACAACTCGCGAACATTGTAACTGACCACGACAATCGAAAGATCAATCCCGCTATTCGCCATCTGCCATCCACCATTCGCTATTTGCTATCCGCCATTTGCCCATTCACCAACGCCGCTGCGCCGACCAAGCCCGCATCGTCGCCTAACTGCGCTGGGACGATGCGAACATCTCCGCGCATAGATTTCATCGTGTACTTGTCGAATGCCATGAGCATCGAATTGTAGAACAAATCCCAGGTGTTGATCGCGATGCCGCCGCCAAGCACGAACAGTTGCGTGTCGAAAGTATGGAGCAAGTTGACGAGACCCAGCCCGATGAAAAACCCGGCGCGCTCGAACATACGACACGATAATTTGTCGCCGCCGCGCGCGGCTTGCGCGACAGTGTTCGCCGTGATCTTGGTGTGATCGCGCTTGACCAGGTCGAGCAGATTCGATTCGCGTCCTTTGCGAATTTCGTCGAGCGCGCTCTTGGCGATGGCGGGACCGGACGCGAGCGCCTCGAGACAACCGATGTTGCCGCAATTGCACAACGGTCCGAACGCGTCGAGCGTTTGATGTCCGATTTCCCCGGCAAAGCCGCGCGCGCCGAGCAGTAATTGATTATCCACGATGATACCGCCGCCGATGCCGGTGCTGATCGTCACGTATATCATGTGCGCGACGCCGCGCCCGGCACCCAATTGATGCTCGCCGAGCGCGGCGAGGTTCGCATCGTTGCCGATGAACGTCGGCGCGCCGAACGCGTTTTCGAATCGCGTTTTGATCGGAAAACCGTCAATCCCTGGGATGTTGGGCGCTTGGAGAATGACGCCGCGCCGCGCGTCGAGCGGACCCGGCGCGCTGAGTCCGATGCCGCGGATTGACGCGCCACCGGTGAAATCGCGAATCGCGGCGACCATGCGCGTGAACACGGCTTCTGCACCTTCGGGCGCGCGCGTCTCGTGCGCGATTTGCTGGACGATGCGTCCATTGGATTCGCACAGCGCGAGGCGAAATTTAGTGCCGCCTAAATCTATCGCAACAATGTGATCGGTCATTGTATTTCTCGGCATCCTTCGGGTCTCTAGTGTCGAAAATATCCGCGTTGAACGAGCCGCGCTTCGTCCACGGTAATGAACGCGCTCGCGTCGACGCGATTCACGATCGCGCGAATGTCGCTCGCATTGCGCCGCGCGACAATACAATTGACGACCGTAATCGTGCCATCTTTGCCCTGCGCGCTAAACTCGGTAACCGCGTGTCCGGCGGCGCGCAAGGCGTCTGCAATCGCGTGACCGCTCGTCGGCGAATAGACGCGCAGCATCGCGTACCCAATCGCCATGCGCTCTTCCGCGTACATCCCGACGACGACACCTGCGCCAAAGCCGAGTGCGTAACCGATGACCGTGAATGGATTGAGCGGACCGCTCAACACCGCGCTGACCGCGAGGATGAACACGGTCGCTTGCGCCACGCCGATCACGCCCGCCAGCAACTTGCGTCCGCGCATCGTAAAGAGCAAGCGGAGCGTGTCGAGCGACATATCGGTGAGACGCATCGCAAACACAAACAAGCCAGCCAAGAGGGGGTCCATGATTCCGATTTCCTTTCGTTCGATACCTTCGCCAGCATCCAGGTTTCTCGCAGAAACCTGGATGCGATCTTCGCTTGCCGAGTGTGTTTGGCGAAGATGTTGTTTCGTTGCTATTCTATTCTGAAATCGGATTGTGGCAAATGAGTAAGGGCGCAGCATTTTTTTTAGTTCAGAAAATGCTGCGCCCCTACTTTTGACATTTCGGACGCTCTGCGTTATCTTTGCGGTGAAACTATTCCTAGAATTCAGGAGGATACGATGTCGGATCGAGTACGCGAAATTTTAAGTTGGTATCGGAGCGACAACCCGGGCACGCTGACGAATTTGGCGCGGGTGCTCAATCACGGACGTTTGGGCGGCACCGGCAAGTTGGTGATTTTGCCGGTGGACCAAGGATTCGAACACGGACCGGGACGCAGTTTTGCGATGAACCCGCCGGGTTATGACCCGCGCTATCATTTCGAAATGGCGATTGCCGCGGGCTGCAACGCGTATGCTGCGCCGCTCGGCTTTCTCGAAGCCGGCGCGGCGGACTATGCCGGTCAACTGCCGCTGATTTTGAAACTGAACAATCACGACGTTTTGCAAGACGAAAAAGATCCACTCGGCGCGGTGACCGCCGGCGTCGCCGATGCGTTGCGGCTGGGTTGTATCGGCATCGGGTACACGATTTATCCCGGCACGTTGGATCGGCGTTTGCAGTACGAGCAGTTGGCAGAACTGGCGCGCGCAGCGAAAGCGGTGGGTCTCGTCGTCGTCGTGTGGTCGTACCCGCGCGGCGGTGGCTTGAGCAAAGAGGGCGAGACCGCGCTCGACGTGACCGCGTATGCCGCGCAGATCGCGGCGCAAATCGGCGCGCACATCATCAAGGTGAAATTGCCGAGCGCGTACCTCGAACAGCCCGAAGCGAAAAAAGCATATGAGACGAACAACGTCCCGCGCGCGACGCACGCCGAGCGCGTGCGCCACATCATCCAAAGTGCGTTCGATGGTCGCCGCGTAGTGATTTTCTCCGGCGGCGCGAAGAAAGAGAACGACGACGCACTGCTCGACGAAATGCGCGCGATTCGCGACGGCGGCGGCTTTGGTTCGATCATGGGACGCAACGTGTTCCAACGCAAGAAAGCGGACGCGCTCGCGTTGCTCGACAAGGTGATGAAGATTTACAGCGGCGAGATGAAGTGACGCGTGCCTCTGCGCGTTCAGTCGTTGTGACTTTTGGGCGGACCTGGGGACCTGCGCTGGCATGGATGATCTTGATCTTTGTCTGGTCGGCGCAGACCC
Source organism: Chloroflexota bacterium (assembly GCA_016219275.1). Taxonomy (NCBI): domain Bacteria; kingdom Bacillati; phylum Chloroflexota; species Chloroflexota bacterium. Next base: position 9,749 of record JACRBM010000074.1, on the reverse strand, counting down.
AGCCGCCGTTCGTGCCGGGCGGGGACGGCTGGGCGTACCTGTCGCGCAAGCTGGGGCATTTTACCGAGTTCGCGATTCTCGCGGCGTTGTTGCGCCGCGCGACGCGCCCGCGCGCGGGGTGGCTCGCGTTCGCACTCGCGTCGGTGTACGCGGCAAGCGACGAGTGGCATCAATCGTTCGTGCCGGGGCGCGATATGCTGTTTACGGACTGGGTGATTGATTCCGCCGGCGCGCTGGTCGCGCTCGCGGGCGCGCCCTGGCTGGAAAAAATCGTGCGACGTAATTTCCCATCCTATTTCTACAAGGAGGCGGCATGTTCGAGGAATTCAAAAAGTTCGTGATGCGCGGCAATGTCCTTGATCTGGCGGTCGGCGTTATCATCGGTGGCGCGTTCGGCAAAATCGTCGCGTCGTTGGTCGGGGATATTTTGATGCCGCTCATCGGTTTGCTCTTGGGCGGCGTGGACTTTAGCGGGTTGGCGATCATGGTTGGCAAAGCCGAAGTCAAGTACGGCGCGTTCATTCAAACGGTGATTGATTTTCTGATCATCGCGCTGGTGATCTTTTTGATTGTCCGAATGGCGAACGCGGTCACTACCAAACCCGAAGCGTCCAAAGCGCCGACGGACAAGGACTGTCCGTACTGCTTGTCCAAGGTTCCGCTCAAAGCGACCAAGTGTGCGTACTGTGCATCCGCGTTAAGTTGAAAAGAGAGACCTGTCCGGTTTTGCCAAACCGAACGGGTCTTTTTGTTCACGAATAATTGTCACACCGACCCAGGATTGAATCGCGCAAAGAAATGCGCCTCCGGAGAATTCGGTACTTTTGTCAGAATCCAGGTTTCTCGAAGAAACCTGGATTCTATCTCTGCTTGCCGATTGCATCCGGCGAACGTGTTTAGAATGCGGTGGCAGTTTTTTATTTGATGACAAGCGGTAACAATACGCGACTGGGTACGGGTGCAGAGTACGAGAGGTAAATCGTGTCGCTCGTCGCGACGGTTGTGCCGCCGCTGCGCACTTCGGCGTTGACGGTTCGCGTGCCGCCAATCGCGTTGAGCGTCCAGTTGAAACTCGCTTGGAACGGTTGCCACGCGCCCCAGGTTCCGTTATCGTTGCGAAGACGCATTTCTTGCCATGCGCCATAAATGTAAATCGAAACCTGGGTCGAGTTGGTCGTGCTTGCATCGCGATTGAGGATAAGCGGATAGATGCCGCTGCGCCGACCGAAATCTTGCGCCCAGTAGCGATAGTACGTGCCGCCGCCCTCGTAATAACCGATGCCGATTTCCCAGACACTTGTGCTGAGAATGTTGGCGCGATGACCGGCGCTGTTCATCCAGCCATAGGTCGGGTCGTACATTACAGCGTTCGGCGTCGCGTGTCCCGCCGCGATGTTTTCCGCCCACGCGTTCCAGCCCGGATAGTATCCCGAGATCCGCGTACTCGTGCCGCATACCTGAACGAGCGAGCCGCCCGATCGGTCGTACGAGTTGTGGTCGAAATAGTTGTCCTGACCCAAGTCGGTCGCGTGATAGCGCGCGGCGTTTTCGAGTTCGGTCGCGCGTTTGAGCGGCGGCGCGCCGACGTTCGCGCGTTCGGCATTGACAAGGTCGAGGACTTGCTGTTCGTAATTCGCGTTGAGGACTGGCGCATTCACGCCGCCGCATCCGCTGTATGCGCCAATACGCTCGGGTGTGCCGGATGCGACGAGGAAGGTTGCGAGCATGGACACGATTAAAACGTTTCGCCCCTTTTGCATGAGCGCATTGTATCCACATGCCGCGTGTGATGCAATGGCGTAGGAGTACCGGGGTGTGCGTCAAGTTTTTGGGTGGTGAAAAAACCTTGCGAAGGTTGAACGGCAATCCTATTCGATTTGTCGTCAAAACCTTCGCAAGGTTGAGTGGTCCAAAATTTTGACGGACACCCGGAGTACCGCACCGGCAACAACGTTTGCAACGTTGACACTTGCCATTGAGTCATTTATAATCCAAGTCACGCATGTGGCAACATCCACCGGAGATAACCAATTTGGTGAAAGCATTACACGTAGTTAGAATCTTCTCAGACGGTATGTGAACCCAAAATGCCGCGCAATGACACGGAACTGGTTCGCGATTGTTTGAAGGGAGACGAACGGGCTTGGCGCGAACTGATCGCCAAGTACAGTCGTCTTGTCTATTCTATTCCGTTTCGTTATGGGTTGTCCTCTACCGACGCCGATGATGTTTTTCAAACCACCTTTACGATTGCCTGCCGCGAACTGAGCCGGTTGCGCAATGAAGCGTCGCTTGCCGCGTGGCTCATCACCATCACGCGGCGCGAGTGTTTGCGCCTGATCCGCCTGCGGCACGCCGATAACGAACTGGGCGAAGACATCGAAGACGACCAAACATCCGCGCCGGAACAAATCGAGGTGTGGGAGCGGCAACACCTTGTACGTGCTGCGCTCGATCAGCTCGATGTGCGTTGCCGCGAATTATTGCTCGCTCTTTTTCTGGAATCGCCAACGTTGCGCTATGATCAAGTTGCCTCCAAGTTAGGCATTCCCTTGGGCAGTATCGGTCCCACGCGTGCGCGCTGTTTCAAGAAATTGCAGACGATTCTTGACGCGCTCGGTGTGGAGCGTTTTTTATGAGCAACGTATTTTTGTGCGCCTTTGGCAACTCTGTATGAATGAGCAGTGTGAATGTCACCCCATCCTATTTCCGGCGAACAATTGATTGCATTTGCCAATGCGGAATTGGGCAGTGATGCCGCCGTCAGCATCGCCGCGCATGTCGCCACATGTACGCGCTGTACAAAGTACGTTGCGACCTTTCGACTTGTCCGCATAACGCTACGCCAAGATGATACGCGTCTGCCGCCTCCGCCGGCGGTGCAAAACGCGCACGCGATTTTTGCGCGGACGCGCGCTAAATCCGCGCGCCCGCTGCTGAGTCTACGTCCGGTGCAGATTTTTGTTGCGATCCTGCTAGGGATTCTCGCGCTGTTAAGCGGCGCAGTCATTGGGATTGCGGCGCAAGACATACCGCCCCAGAGCGCGTTGTATCCCATCAAGAGCGCGGTCGAAGGAATCCAAGCCGGGCTTTCAAATACGTGGCGATCGCTTGGCGGATCGCGCGCGCCCACCCAACCCGCACCCAGTCCAACATCCTTCGACAGTGGTACGCCGACCATTCGGGCAACACAGACTCCTGTCAGCCCTACACTGAACAATCCAGGTCAAGCCAAGACTCCACCAGGTCAAATCAATACACCGCCGGGACAGGAGAAAACTCCGCCAGGTCAAATCCGCACGCCCCCAGGTCAAGCCCAAACACCGCCGGGTCAAGCCAAGACTCCGCCGGGGCAAGCTCAAACACCGCCGGGGCAAGCCAAGACTCCGCCAGGTCAAGTCAATACGCCGCCGGGTCAAATCAATACACCGCCGGGTCAAGCCAAGACTCCGCCAGGGCAAGTCAACACTCCGCCAGGGCAGAGCAACCCGCCCGGGCAAAGTAATCCGCCGGGACAGAGCAAGCCACCCGGTCAAAGTGATCCTCCAAAAACTGAGAAAGAACCACCCCCACAGAAAAAATGACACAGGGTTGGTTAAATCGCAACTGTTGTGGCGAGAAAACGTTTTAGTCCGCTTGACAAATGTTGCGCGGCACGATTCATAGATCGGGGTCAAGAATGTTACGCCGACTGCTATCGGGCATATCCTCATTGTAGCAGTCGGCGTGGCTGATAATCGTAAACGGATGTCGCGGTAAATGGACTCGGTGGTCGTGCGACCGATGTTAGCCGCGGCAAGAACCAAGTCCAGTCTTTACGGAATTGCGTACGTCCCACGCTTCAAGTACTCACCTTGCCCCGGCTTGCCCAGGAATTTATCATCCTCGAAAATCACGCGTCCGCGCGCCATCACGAGCGAAGGCGAACCGCTCACGGTGACGCCTTCGTACGGATTATAGTCCACGCGCATAAAGTGCGTCGCCGCGCGAATCGTGTACGCGCGTTGCGGGTCCCACAGCACCATGTCCGCGTCACTGCCGATGGCAATCGTCCCCTTGCGCGGGAACAAACCGAACAGTTTCGCCGCCGCCGTGCTCGTCACTTGCACGAACCGATTCATGCTCCAGCCGCGTTGCACGACGCCGCCTTGATAAACCAAGTGCATGCGATTCTCGACGCCTGGGACGCCATTTGGAATATTCCTGAAATTGTCCTTGCCCAGTTCCTTCTGCTTCGGCAAACCCTTGTATCCCGCGCGAAAACAAAACGGACAGTGATCCGTCGCGACCGCTTGCAAATCGTCCGTCGCGAGCGCGCGCCACAGTGGTTCCTGGTTCGCGCGTTCGCGGATCGGCGGCGAGCAAACGAATTTCGCGCCGTCGAAACTTCCGTCCGCATAATCCTCGTACGCGAGCCACAGATATTGCGGACACGTTTCGCCGTACACCGGCAGACCGCGATCACGCGCCGCGCGAATTTCCTCCATCGCGAAATGCGACGAGACGTGGACGATGTACACCGGCACACCCGCAAGTTCGGAGAGCAGAATGACGCGATGCGTCGCGTCGGCTTCGGTTTGGTGCGGACGCGAGAGCGGGTGATAGTTCGGCGTCGTCTTGTCCTCGGCGATCAGTTTTTGCACGAGGTAATCAATCACACTTCCATTTTCCGCGTGCATCATCACGAATCCGCCGTTTTCGCCGGCGCGCTGCATCGCTTTGAAAATCGTGCCATCATCGAGTTGCAAACGTTCGGGGTACGCGGTGAACATCTTGAACGACGTGACGCCTTCGCGCACGAGCGTGTCCATCTCCGGTAACAAATCGTCCGGCAAATTCGCGACGATCATGTGCATCCCGTAATCAATCACCGCCTTGCTTTGCGCTTTGGCGAGCCATTCGTCGAGCGCGGCGTGCATCGAGCCAGTGCGCGCTTGCGTCGCGAAATCAATGATCGTCGTCGTGCCGCCGTGCGCCGCGGCAATCGTGCCAGTCTCAAAATCGTCCGACGAGAAAACCGTGCCGACCGGCAAATCCATGTGCGTGTGGCAATCCACGCCGCCGGGAATGACGTACTTGCCGATCGCGTCAATCACGCGGTCAGTTTGCACATTCAGGTTCGCGCCGATTAGCGTGACCTTGTCGCCGTCAACAAAAATATCCGCGACGTAATCGTCCGTCGCGGTGATGATGCGTCCGTTGCGTATCAATGTTGTAGGCATTTCAACTCCAATAGAATTTTCAATTTTCGATTGGGAAAATCTTTAATCGAAAATCAAAGTTCGAAAATCAGTTGAACTCCGGCGCGATCTCGTGCATGAACCGTTCCATCTGCGCGAGTCCGACCGCGACATTGCTCATCGGGAAGAAGAGCGCGGCGTATTGCAGACCGGCTTGCGCGTACTCGCGCAGAATCGCGCGCACTTGGTTATCCGTGCCAGCAAGCCGTTGGCGTTTCGCGCCGCGATATTCATAGTACGGCGAGGCGTTCGGATTCAGGTCAATTGTCAGCCGCGCGGAAAATGTTTGCGTTCGCGCCGGTTTCGATGCGTTGATGTGTTGGATGCCGCGCGCGTAATCTGCCGGCAGTGCGCCGGTCGCGTGCCAGCCATCGCCGAGCGTCGCCGCGCGTTGCCACGCCGGTTCGCCGTTGCCGCCGATCCAAATCGGAATTTGTTTTTGTGCGGGGAGCGGCGCAAAGACCGCGCGATCGAGTTGCGTGTACTTGCCGTGAAAGGTCGCGTCCTCGCTCGACCACAGAGCGCGCAACAATTCAATCGCTTCATCCAAACGCTTGCCGCGATTTTTGAAATTCATTCCCAGGTTGCCGAACTCGGTCGCGTTCCAGCCGACGCCGACGCCAACGATCATCCGTCCGCCGGACGCCGCGTCAATCGTCGCGATCTGTTTCGCGGCGAGCACCGCGTTGCGTTGCGGCAACACGAGCACGGACGTGCCCAGTTTAACGCGCGTCGTCACCGCCGCGACCATCGCGAGCACGGTTAGCGATTCCATGATATTTCCGTACGGCTCAATATCCGTCTGTGGAACGATGACGTGATCCGTCGTCCAGACGGAATCGTATCCCAATTCCTCCGCGCGCAATGCCACGCGCTTGATGTCCTCAAATGTTTTGCCCTTGCCATAGTTTGGCAAGCCAACGCCGAATTGCATGGGTTCTCCTCAAGTGCGATAGTAAGATCGTGCGATAGTGCGATAGTGTGCCCAGTTTCCAACTATCACACTATCGCACTATCGCACTAACTACCGATTATCCTGTGCCAACCTGTTGATTTGCTCCGTCCCCGCGAGCACCGCGAGCACATCGTTCGCGTTAAGTTTCTTGTCGCCCGCCGGATGCAGATCGGAAACGCTGTCGTGACGCAACAGGACGACACTCACATCGTACTTTTGCTCGATTTCCCCCACTGACATTCCGACGAGTTTTGATTTCGCCGCGATGTTTAAGCGCGCGAGCGATAACGCTTTGCCTTCAATGGTGATCGGCTGCGAAATATCCATCCCTGCAGCGGCGGCGGCAAACACCGGCGCTGCCATGCCCGTCGCGGAGAGCGCGCTGAAACCGAATTGCTTTTGCAACGCTTGCGCGAAATCGTCGTCGAAAATACGCGTGATGACGCGAATGCTGGGATTCATCGAACGCGCCTTGACCGCCATGTGCAAATTGAGGTTATCATTTTGCGTGCACAGCACGAGCGTGTGCGCGTGCCGCACGCCTGCCGCGTCGAGCAATGCCTCGCGCGTGCCATCGCCTTGCAAAATCGGCACGTCGAGTCGGCGCAATTGATCCACCAAATCTTCGCGCGGCGTTTGTTCGATGACGACGACATCCTGATTCAGGTCGCGCAATTGCGTGACGACGCGAAAACCCAGGTGTCCCAAGCCGACGAGGATGATGTGATTGTTGAACGTCGAGGCGACTGCCATTTCCCACTCCCTGCCGCGCGCGCGGCGATTGAACAACGACACGCCAAACTCGGTGAGTCCCTGCGCGAGGATGATGATGCCTAACAAGGGCATGGCAAAGTAAAACAGTTCGAGGAACCACGCGCGCGGAAATTCGCGGCTGGCTTGCATAAACACCATCGTCAACGCGAGGTAGATCGCTTCGACGGGATTGCTCAACGCTTCGCCGGCTTGCTCCGCGAGGTTAAAGTAGAGGATGCCACCGCCGATGACCAACACGACAAACAAGAATAGCGGCGCACGAAAATCGCGCAAAAGCAAAAAGGTATCGCGCCACGCGGCGCGAAGATTACGAAGTATGGGAATGCGTGGTTTCATTTCACTGTCTTTTATGCAATTTTGAATAGCGATGCCTGGTCCTTACTCTTCTTTGCATGTTTTTGTCCGCCCCTTCGAACTCTGGCGAAAACACCAGGAGCAAGTTGCGTGTGGCGCGCCCAGTCAAGCATAATCTTGACATTCGTTTCGACTGTGGCGTCTTTCCAGTCGGCACCAAGTATATTTCGCAATTCTTCGGCAAGTTGTGCTAAAGGACGCCCAGTATCCTTGTATTTGTTTAGCATTTGAACAAAAGTGTCAAACGCATGCATTCGCAAGGCGCTCTCTGCAAAGAGCCCAGGGCGTTTCTCCGGTTCTGACACAAACTTTCGGAGCTTTTGCATAACTGTTATTGTAGACGTCTGACGCGATATAAAGCCAAGACTCTCAAGCATTGTCAAGGATTTAGCGATAGTGCTTGGTTTCATGCCTGCCCAATCCAGTCTACGATTCTCTTCGGCTGCATGTACAAGCTTGATTGCGACCTTTTCTATGGGACTGTACTGGACAAGTGGAACTGCTATTCCCGCGCGGCTACGCATGGTAAACATACGGCGGTGCTCCCGCACTTCTGTACCTGGTCTGTAACGAGCAAGTGTATTACTCTTGCTGTCGAAAATTGCCAGATCAGCAAAGTCCATCCAATCGGCAAAGATTCGCGCATATGATTGCCAGGTTTTGTCGTTAGCGGAAACATATGGACACCACTTCGCAAGTAAATCGGAGGCGGTGACTATGGTTAGGGTTCCTTCTTTTTCAAGTGTCTCCTTCAGTTGCCAAACTAAGCGATTACGCGGTAGCCTATCGCGTAGGTGTGCTCGTAATTGATCAAAATCTTTTGAATCCTTTGGCAATTGCACTTGGAGTTTGATTTTACCACCATCAATCTTGGCAAGACCAAGCAATTTCATTTCTTGTGCCAAGTTGTAGAATGATTGTTCCGTTAATCCTGCTCGTTTGAGAAAAACAGTTTTATCAGACTCGCCATGTGCTTCCACCAGCAGTTTTATGGCTTTTAGTACTCCCCCAGTTTGTGCCCGAAGCATATAGTTCTCTTGTATCGGTACGCGTCGCGTGTTGAGATAATCCCTGAAAATATCCCAATAGATGTCATACTTGTTGCCGATTCTGACAACAAGTCTCCTATGCACAAGAGACTGCACTATTTCAGGCTTGAATTCTTCACCCAATTCTGAAATACTTACTGGTGCAGATTTCGCGATCCGATGTAATGTGTCATCTTGTTCGGCTGATAATCCACGTAGATCTTCCTGAAACAATTCTTCGACGTTCAGTAAGCTATTCGCGATATCTGATTGAAGAACACCAGCTTCGCGCTGTGCCTTTACATGAGCACAAAGTTTCTTGAGTAACCATGGATATCCTTGTGAGAAGTCGGAGAGAAAGAATTCGAGATCTTTTCGCAATCGCGCATGCAATTCATTGCTCAATCGTCTTAGAAGGGCTTGTGTTTCCTTTTCAGAGAAAGTATCCAATGTTACGAGCTTGCTTGAGTCAGTTATTGCGCTGTGCAGTTCGTACGGAAACTCAAGAGGCAAACCAATTAAATCTGTTTTCCAAGAGAAACCAAAAACTATTCCGGATTGAGCGTCACTCACCTTCAGGAAAAGGTCTCTAATTCGCCTCAGCACATCTGGAAGGAAGAATACATTCTCAAACTGATCCAAAAAAATAACCATCACTTGGCCATGTAGCTCAAGTGCTTTGCCAACAGTTAAGAGGGCCGACACGGCACCTTCGAATCCTGTTATGGCCAGGGACACACTAATGTCCAATACTCCATTAAAATCTCCGAATTTCTTGATGGCATAATCCACAACACGGAGAATAAACTGGGATGAAGAAGCAGTACGAGAATCTACTGCAACCGCGAAGTGTCCTGCTTTTGTAAGTTGAGACACACTGGCAAGAATAGTTGAACTTTTTCCCCATCCTGAATTGGCCTCGAAAAGTATTCCCCGAGAGGAGGTTTCTTTGTTAATTACCTGACTTATAAATCCATCCAGTTCCGCCAAGACTGATTGTCTTCCAACAAAGTACTGGGGCGATGCAGGAAACTGGTATTCAAAGCAAGCAGAACTCCCCTTGACCTCAACTATTTCTTCAACATCTGATTTTGGGATCCGAGTCTGTGTAGCTACTTCCGCAATGATTCTGGAGAATTCTCCAATTTCAGGGTAAACTTGAATCAAAAAATCATAGCTTCCCGGATCCGCAATTGGGTGTCCTGCTGCATTAAAGACAGCAATACCAGTAGGAGTAGCTGCCCCCAATGGAATAACGGCAAAAGCGCAAAACTCGCTTTGTCATCCTGAGCGAAGCGAAGGATCGCTCAAGCAACTGGCGAGATTCTTCGTCGCTTGTTTGAATTCACTTGGTTGCGTGTTTTCAAGAGCCGCTCCTCAGAATGACAAAAAGTGAGT